>BTUT01000670.1:0-1658 GCA_045862935.1 Acidimicrobiia bacterium | reverse complement strand
GTCGACCCACTCGACCCGTTCGGCTACGGCCGCGAGTGCCGCGAGCTCGTGCGGCTCGGCGGGCGTCAGCACCGCGAGCGCCGCCTCCATCGCCGCGACGAGCCCGGCCCCGTCGGGTGGCTCCCGGCGGCTCGGACGCCGCACCACCCCGACGATCCCGCACATGGACGATCAGGTTACGGCGTCGCCGCCGCCGTCGCCGTCGCCGCGCTCAGGTTGGCAGGCCGCAGGTGGTCTCCACCGCAGCCACGAGCCGGTCCGCCGCGGCCGCCGCCACCTCGGCGTCGGCCGCCTCGACCATCACCCGCACGACGTTCTCCGTCCCGGACGGGCGCACGAGGACGCGCCCGTCGTCACCGAGGTCCTCCATCACCGCGTGGGCCTCGCGCCAGAAGTCGCCGTCGCCGTCGAGGCGGGCCTTGTCGGCGACCGGCACCGCCCGCAGCTCCTGGGGGACCTTCTCCACGATCGACGCGAGGCGGGACAGGCGCTGACCCGTGCCCTCGACCACGTCGAGCAGCAGCGCGCCGGTGAGGATCCCGTCGCCGGTCGTCGAGAGGTCCGGGAAGATGATGTGGCCCGACTGCTCACCGCCGAGCGCCAGGTCGCGCCGGGCGAGCGCGTCGAGCACGTTGCGGTCGCCCACCTCGACCTCGACCACCTCGATGCCTGCGTCACGCAGCACCCGGTGCAACCCACCGTTCGCCATCTGCGTGACGACCACCGCGTCGTGACGCAGCAAGCCCCGCTCCTGCAGGTCGAACGCCGCGATCGCGAGGATCTGGTCGCCATCGACGACGTCACCGGCCTCGTCCACGGCGATGAGCCGGTCGGCGTCGCCATCGAACGCGAGCCCCGCGTCGGCACCCACCGCCACCACCGCGCGCTGCAGGTCGGACGGATCCGTGGAGCCGCACCCGTCGTTGATGTTCGCGCCGTTGGGGGCCGCGTGCAGCACCTCGACGTGCGCGCCGAGCTCACGCAGCACGCGCGGTGCCGCGCGGAAGGCCGCGCCGTTCGCGCAGTCGACGACCACCCGCAGACCACCGAGCCGCCGGTCTCCCAGCACGGCCGCCACGTGGTCGACGTACTCGTCGAGCGCGTCCCGCAGCTCGGACGCCACCCCGACCGTCGGGGCCCGACGGCATCCCGGTGGCCAGCGCGCGCAGCTCGTGCTCGATGCCGCGCTCCACCTCGTCGCTCAGCTTGCGCCCGCCCACCGCGAAGAGCTTCACGCCGTTGTCGGCGAACGTGTTGTGGCTGGCGGTGATCATCGCGGCCGGGGCGTCGCGCTCGTGGGCGAGCTGCGCGACCGCGGGGGTGGGCAGCACTCCCGCGAAGAGGACGTCGGCGCCCTCGGCGCACAGACCGGCGACGAGCGCGGCCTCGAGCATCGGACCGGAGCGCCGCGTGTCGCGGCCGACGACGAACGGGTGTGCGACGCCGAGCACCCGGGCTGCGGCGCGACCCACCGCGGTGACGAGCTCGGGCGTGAGCTCCTGGTTGGCAACCCCGCGGATGCCGTCGGTCCCGAAGCGCAGCGTCATCGTCGGCTCAGCGCAGTCCGGGGATCTCGGCGATTCGAGGCGCGGCGTAGCGTGATCAGCGCTTGGAGTACTGCGGCGCCTTGCGAGCCTTCTTGCGGCCGTACTTGCGCC
>BTUT01000669.1:0-1660 GCA_045862935.1 Acidimicrobiia bacterium | reverse complement strand
CGGCGGGGTGCGCGTTCCATCCACGCTGCGCGCGCGCCGACGATCGCTGCACGAGAGAGATCCCGGTGCTCACAGCGATCGCCTCACCGGTCGACGCCCGCGAGGTGGCGTGCCATCACCCGGTGCTCGAATCACCGGCGGGCACCGCATGACCACCAGGAACGCCGGGAACGTCGGGAACGGCGGGGGCAGCGAGAACGGCGCGAACGGTGGGAACGGCGGGAACGGTGGCGCGCCCGAGCCCCTGTTGGAGCTGGAGCATGTGGTGAAGCACTTCCCCGTGCGCGGGAGCGGCCTCGACCGTGGTGAGGGCCGGGTCGTTCACGCGGTCGACGGCGTGACGCTGCACGTCGAGCGAGGCGAGACGCTCGCCGTGGTGGGGGAGTCGGGTTGCGGCAAGTCGACCCTCGCCCGCCTCGCCCTGCGGCTCATCGAACCGACGGCCGGCACGATCCGCTTCGCGGGCACGGACGTCACCGGATTGGAGGGGCGCGGCCTCCGGGAGCTGCGCCGCCGCGCGCAGATCGTGTTCCAGGACCCGTTCTCGTCGCTCGACCCGCGACGGAGGGTGGGGGCGTCGGTGGCCGAGCCGCTCGTCGCGCAGGGCCGCCGGGCGGAGGTCGAGGTACGAGTGTCCGAGCTCTTCGAGCTCGTCGGTTTGGAGCCGGACGCGGTGCGGCGCTTCCCCCACGAGTTCTCGGGCGGCCAGCGCCAGCGCATCGCGATCGCGCGTGCGCTCTCGGTGCAACCGGACCTCGTAGTGCTCGACGAGCCGGTGAGCGCGCTCGACGTCTCGATCCAGGCCCAGGTGCTCGCACTGCTCGACGATCTGCGCGCGCGCCTCGGGCTCGCCTACGTCTTCATCAGCCACGACCTTGCGGTCGTGCACCGCGTGGCCGATCGGGTCGCGGTGATGCATCTCGGCCGCATCGTGGAGGACGGTCCGGTGCAGGAGGTGTTCTCGGATCCGCGTCACCCGTTCACACGCGCGCTCATCGCCGCGGTGCCCGACCCGGACCCGACGGTGGCGCAGTCCCGCACGCGGGTCGTCTTGCGAGGCGACGTCCCGAGTCCGGCGGATCCACCGAGTGGCTGCCGGTTCCGTACGCGGTGCGACCTCGCAGTGGAGTCCTGCGCGCGCGACGATCCGCGGCTCGTGGAGATCGCGACCGGTCACCGGGTCGCGTGCCCGGTGGTGTCGGGCACGCGTGCCCGGAGCCGCGCGCCGGACGGTTAGCGTCACGGCTCATGACCACCAAGCTCTCCGTCGCCCTGCCGCCCGGTCCGAACAACGTCGAGATCGCGCAGCTCGCCCAGGACCTGGGCTGCGATCGGGTCTGGCTGTTCGACTCGGCCGCGCTGTACGAAGACATCTGGATCTGGCTCGACCGCATCGCCCGTGCGACCGACATCAACCTGGGCACGGCGGTGCTGGTTCCGAACCTTCGGCACGTGATGACCACCGCGTCCGCGATCGCCACGATCGAGCACACCGCGCCGGGTCGCCTCGCCTGCGGCTTCGGAACCGGCGCGACCGCTCGTTGGGTCCTGGGGAAGAAGGCGCTCTCGTGGGCGTCGACCCGCCGCTACCTCGAGCAGCTCCGGGGGCTGCTGAACGGCGAGGTCGTCGAGGTCGACGGCGAGAAGACGCAGATGATCC
>BTUT01000668.1:0-1667 GCA_045862935.1 Acidimicrobiia bacterium | reverse complement strand
CTCAACCCACCCATCCCCACGTCGAACGGACCCCGTTCGACACCAGCCACCTAGGGGGGGGTAACGACCCCCCCTGGCTCGCCAGGGCGTTACGGACCGTTACGCCTGGCGTTACGGGCTTAGCCGTGGCGGATTTCTGGCGCGTTACGGGTCGCGTTACGTTCGGGGCGCCGGAGTACGTTACGCGCCGCGTTACGGACGTGCCCCGCCGGTACCGCACCGCGGCGGCGAGCACCCCTTGGGCGGCCGGACGACCCGCGGCTTTGAGCGCGGCGCGGGCCACGCGCACCCCCGCGGTCGCGGGCACATCCAACGCGGCGAGCGTGTCGGCCAGCTCGCGGGTACCGGGCGGCAGGGCCTGCTCCGCGATCGTGAAGCGGAGCGGGTCGTCGTGACGTTCGATCGCGACGCGCTCGGGTACCCACGCGACGCGCGACGCATCCCGGCGCAGCAGGTAGCCTCCGTCGGCTGGCTCCAGGCGCCACACCACGTCCACGTCGTCGCTCTTGGAGGACGAGCCGCGCTGGCCCCGCTCCAGGTCCTTGCCCGCGTGGTCGATCCGCACCGAGGTGACCCCGCGGGCCTTGAGCTCGCGGCCGGTGTGCCTGTAGTAGGCGCGGATCGTGTCCGCCTGGTTCTCGTCACCGGCAACGGCCCGCGTCGTCGTGTCGATGATCACGAGGATGTGGTGGTCGGGCCACGCGCCGCGCACGTCGTCGACGACCGCGAGGAACTCGGCGGCACCGGCGGGGGTGTCAAGCGGCGCCAGGCTCGGCAACAGCCAGTACCGGAGCCGCGACAGGTCCGTCTCCGGCCCGATCCCCATGTCGACGAGCCTCTCGTGGACGTCGTTCTCGGTCATCTCGAAGTCGGCGTAGATGACGACGACCGGGTCGGCGCCGGTGGCGAGCTGCACGGCCCAGGACAAGGCCACGAGCGACTTCCCGACCTTGCGCGCCGCGTAGAGCGCGACGGCACGGCCCCGTGGGAGCACCGGCTCGAGGAGGAAGTCGGCCTCGCTCCGCTCGCGGGCCCAGAACGCGGGCCAGTCGATGAACCCGCCCACGCCCACGTCGCCGTCGTCGCGGGTCGGTTTGTCGCCGCGCCCGGCCGAGATCGAGGCGAGGTCGATGGCCGCGTTCGGGTTGAGGGCGAGCAGGTGCGCGGCGTCGTCGTGGACGTCGGACCAGTGCATCGCCATGGCCACGTTCACGGGGTCGCCGCCCGCTGCGCGGAGGCTGCCGGCGAGCTCGCGGAACTTGTCGGCGCGGCGCCGATGCTCCGCCGCCCGGCTCACCGCCCCGCCTCCTCATCGACGAGGTGGTGGAGGAGCAGCTCGGCCTCGGCGCCGCTGAGCGGCTCCCCGCCGAGCGCGGCGCGGGCCAGGAGCCGGCACCACGTCGCCCGCCGGGCCTCGTAGTCGCTGCGCGGCGGGGACGACGGCCCGGCTCCCGGACCGCGAGGCCGAGGGCCGCTAGTCTGGGCCTCTCGGTCCGCCCGACCGATGCCCTGACGAGCGCCCCGGCCCCTCCCGGCCGGGGCTCGTCGCGTCCGGGCGCTCACGACGCCTCACTCATGCGCCGCTCGACGTACGCGACGAGCGCGGCCTCGGGAACGACGCGCCGACCGCCAATCAGAATCGACTGGACCTCGCCGGCCGCGATGAG
>BTUT01000667.1:0-1672 GCA_045862935.1 Acidimicrobiia bacterium | reverse complement strand
CAAGGTGGTCACCCCGGACACCGCGGAGCTCGCGCAGACCACGTTCGCACCCACGGTCACGGCCACGGCGAACGTCACCGTCACCCCGGACACCGCGGAGCTCGCGCTGGCGACCTTCGCACCCACGGTCACTGCCACGGGCAACGTGGTCGTCACCCCCGATACCGCCAGCCTCACCCTGACCGGCTTCGCGCCCACGGTGAGCGCGAGCGGCAACCAGGTCGTGACACCGGGCGTGGCGAGCCTGTCCCTGACGGCGTTCGCGCCCAGCGTGGTCATCACCGACCACAAGACGGTCACCCCCGATCCGGCCAGCCTGTCGCTCACCGCGTTCGCGCCGACCGTCACCGCCAGCGACCACAAGGTGGTGACGCCCGACCCGGCATCGCTGGTGCTGGCGACGTTCGCGCCGACGGTGACGGCGTCCGACCACAAGACCGTCACGCCGTCGCCTGCATCCCTGTCGCTGACCGGCTTCGCGCCGACTGTCAGCGCATCCGACCACAAGGTCGTGACCCCATCACCGGCCAGCCTCGTCCTCACGGGGTTCGCACCCGACGTGGTCGCGTCGGGGCAGGCCGGCTCCGTCACCGTGTCCGACGCGGGCTATGGCTCGGTCGCGGTGGGCGTCTCGCTGGTGGGCTCGGTCAGCGCCGCGGTCACCTCGGTCGGCAGTGTGGAGGTCTCGTGATGGCGACGCATGACATCGGCGACGTGGTGAAGCTGACGGGCACGTTCCGCGACGCGGCCGGCGACTTGGCCGACCCCACGGCGGTCACGGTCACCGTGCTCGAGCCCGACGGGACCACGAGCACGCCGACCGCGAGCAGCGCCTCCACGGGCGTCTGGACGGCCACGGTGAGCATCGACCAGTCTGGCACGTGGCGCTATCGCTGGGCGGGCACGGGCGTCGTGGTGACCGCCGAGGAAGGCGCGTTCGACGTGCGCCCGCGCAGGGTGCCCGCGGCATGAGCATGACGGTCGCGCGCCGTGGCGAGCCGTACGCGCAGCAGTACGCGCGGCGCCTGGGCCTGCTGGCACGCGAGCCCAGGAGCATCCGCGAGGGCATCGCGCTCCTGCGCTGGGCCGTCACGGTGGAGGGCGTCGACCGACTGCACGTCAACGGCGTGGAGGCCGAGCAGGGGCTCACCGCGCGGGGCATCGCGCAGGCCATCGCCGATGGCCGCGAGCTCCCGCGTGTCGACGCTGGCGGCTCCCACCTGGGCACGCCCCGCTGGTCCCACGACTTCCGCACCTACATCACGGGCGGCCCGTTCGGGACCGACGTGTCCGAGGACGGCGTGACGTACTGGCTGCGACCGCTCGCCTCGTCCATCGCCCGCATGGACATCTCGTCCTCGGGTGCCGACAGGCTCGCCGCCCGGACCGTCCACGCCTTGCCCTTCCATCGGTACAACGTGCGCGAGACGTGGACGGCGCAGTGTGGGCGGTTCGCCGACCCCGCTATCGCCGATGCCGCCGAAGCGTGGGCCGCCGATGCCCTCCGTCGCTGGTGGGGCTTCTACACGGAGATGCCGAGAGGGAAGCTGATTGCGGCCTAGTGATAGCATCGAGTCACCCTTGGGGCATCGTGGAAGCCCCCGCGGCCGGTGGAAGCGAGAGCGCCGGGACGCCAAGGACCAGACGGCGCAGGTCGAGACGGTCGGTTCGG
>BTUT01000666.1:0-1673 GCA_045862935.1 Acidimicrobiia bacterium | reverse complement strand
TCGCGAATCTGAAGCTCGACATCAACGCCGACCGCAAGGGCGAGATTCAGCTCGAGGGCAAGGCGCAGAACGCGGAGCAGATCGCGCGCGCCATCGCGCTCGCGCTCGACACCGACGGCGTGATGAAGGTGACCTCCAAGGTCCGCATCGACGACGACGCGGTGAAGAATCGCTGACCGTCCACGACCGCACCGCATCTTCCCACCGGGGGCGTTCGCGCCCCCGGTTTTTTTGCGCTCCCGCCCCACGCCTTCGCATGGGAGGTCGCACCCGCGCGCCCGTGCGGCTTTTCCCGATACGCATCATCGAGCGTGCCGCGGCGCCACGCTCCCCCCGGCCGTGCAGGGCTCGACGTTGCGCGGCAGCGTGATGCAAGCGGGCTCCGTCACCACCGGAGAATCTTGCGGGATGCAGGGCCGGAAAGTGCCGCGGAAAAAGTTCGCCGAACCCGGATCGCGGCGGGCCGATCCGCGAACCGAGCGGAGGCCGCGCGGTCAGTCGCCGGGCAACTCAATCGCCTATGAAAAACTCACTCTTAACCGCAGCGATCGCGGGTCTCTTGTTGAGTGGCTGCGCGTCCGAAACCCGGACGGCCACTGACACGACCGCCACGACGGCTTATCCGTCCACGTCGACGGACATCTACAGCTCCACCACCACGGCCACGGCGCCTTCCACGTCCGTTTCGGTCGATCAGCAGACCAGCACCACGCCCTCGACGAATGTCGCCACGGGCACGACTTCGAGCACGGACACCACGTCCAGCGCGGCGTCGACCAGCGGCAGCGTCTCGGGCTCCACCAGCGGTTCGATCTCGGGGACCACGAGCGACACGACCGGCACCAGCTCGACCGCGAGCACGGACCAGTCGCGGATGCAGAACCAGACCTGGTCGCAGCAGAACCAGTCTTCGTCGCCCTCGACCTCCGGGTCGTCGGTGGCCTCGACGGGCACCGGCAGCGTTTCGGGCTCGAGCACGAGCGGCCAGAGCAGCTCGACGGACTCCACCTTCTCGAGCACGTCGCCGGCCAGCAGCAGCTCGACCTCGACCGAGCAGAGCCCGTCCCCGACGGGTCGCAGCTCTTCGGATACGCTCGCGTCCTCGTCCACGCCGGACAGCTCGAGCACGAGCGGCACGACCTCGGGCAGCACGTCCTCGACGAGCGGCCAGACGGACTCGACCTATGCGAGCTCCTCGCCGGGCAGCACGACCAGCAGCTCGACGCAAACCGATCAGTCGCAGTCGGCGGACCGCAGCTCGCAGACGGCCAGCACGAGCCCGGGCAGCTCCACGAGCAGCACGGACACCTCGAGCCAGAGCGTGACGGGTTCCGCAGCCGGCAGCGCGACGGGCAGCTACAGCTCGACCTCGCCGAGCAGCTCGTCTTCCACGACGGACACCACGAGCGGGACGACCTCGACCGGCACCACGGGTGCCTCGACCACGAGCTCGACGGCCGCGACCGACACGGACACCTCGAAGACGTCCAGCGTGGCCTCGACCGACACGAGCACGAGCGCGACCGACTCGACGATCGCGGCGGACACCTCCCGCACGACGTCCGAGACCTCGGCGGCAACCTCGAGCGATGTCACGACCCGGATCACCGAGTGGCGCCTCGCGCCGGCGGAGATTCAGGCCGACCTCGACCGCGGCGTGACGATCGTCCGCA
>BTUT01000665.1:0-1673 GCA_045862935.1 Acidimicrobiia bacterium | reverse complement strand
TCTTGATGACGCGGCCGGTCTGCGGGTTGGTCACCGTGAGCCGGAACGAGGGAATCCTCACGGTCTCGTGCGTGCCGTCGGTGTACTCGATCGTCAGGCGGAACTCGTCGGTCGGCTCGGCGTCGAAGGCGAACATGGCGCCGCCCGCCACGATCTTGTCGTCGGACACCACCAGGTTCAGGCCACCGCTGCTGGTCAGGCGCACCAGCGTGCGGGTCTTCCCCGGCGTCCCCGGCGGCACCTCGCTCGCGCTGGGATCGATGGTGCCCGGCTGCACCTTCAGCAGGTAGTTGCCCGAGCCGTAGGGGTTGCCGAGCGCCACGAACGCGACCGTCCGCTTCTGGCCGCCCGCGGTGACGACCTCCACACGGTAGCCGTCGGAGCCACCGCCGGCGACACCCACCTCGAAGGGCGGCAGCGGGACGTCGTAGACGCGTTCGATGTCCCGGGTGAGGTTGCGAATCGTCACCGTGGCGACGGGCACCGTGATCAGGTCCATGTCGAGCCGCAGCGTCACCGTCTCGGACTGCGGCGAGGCCGAGATCACCAGGGAGGACACGGCCTGTTCGCCCCCGGGCCCGGCGACCTTCACTGTGTAGGCGTCGGCCAGCGTGCCGGTCATGTCGAGCGTGAGTTCGACGACGTTGCGGGCGAATCGCTGCGTGGTGCCGCGGGTGCTGTTGGTGACGAGCACTTCGCGATCGTTGGGCGCGAGGCTCTCGCCAGAGACCCGGATCCGGGTGCCGTTGGGCACGACGGTGGCCCGGCCGCTGAGCACGGGATAGCACGCGAACGGCGCAACGACGGGGCTCAGGCTGACGAACGGCAGGGCGATGAAGCCCCCGACGGGGACGAACGACGTCTCGAGGTTCATCGGCCACTGCGTGCCGTACTGGTTGTAGAACTGGCTGTAGTTGATGCCGACGCTCTGCGTCGACCTCATCGCGCCGTAGACGCCGGCCGCCAGCACCCCCGGGCACGGAGGCGAGGACGTGACGATGCGCCCCTGCTTGAACTTGGCGGTGTCCACCGCATTCAGCAGGCGCTGACCGTAGAACTCCACCACCTGCGTGACGATCCAGTCGCCGTCGGGCCGCTCGTCGCCCCGAGCCGGGAACATGAGGTCCACGTACTGCTGCGGTGTGGCCCCGCCGAAGTCCACCTCGAGCGCCGCCTGCATGGAGAGCACGCCGGCGAGCTCGGGGGCGACGTGCACGGGCAGTGTGGCCACGTCCACGGCCCCGATCCTCACCACGGCGCCGTCGGGGAACGTGCCCGGCTTGATGCGGGCGCCGGTGCCGCCCGGCCCCTCGACGATGCCACCTTCCGATCCGACGACGGTCGACACGGACCCGTCGGCGTTCACCTGACGGAAGGCACCGAGATCGACCACGGTCTCGTTGCCCGCCGCGTCGGCGATGCGCACCCGCAAGCGGTCCTTCAGCGACACGGGCACGACGACGGTGAACCCGCCATCGGGATCGACCAGCACGGGCGTGATCGCACCCGTGGTGACGTTGACGATCCTCACCGTGTCGCGCGGGCTTGCAGAGCCCTGCGTCGCGCGGACGGTGGTGCGTCCCTGCGCGTCGGGGACGGCAGCCGTGATGGCGCCGGCGGGCGGCGGTGGTGGCGGGGCCGTGTCGAGCGAGAGAAAGGAAGCCTGGAACGCG
>BTUT01000664.1:0-1674 GCA_045862935.1 Acidimicrobiia bacterium | reverse complement strand
TCCAGATCGGACGGCTCCAGCGCGAGCAGGACGAGCTCCTCGACCGCATGGCAGCCGAGATCTCGACCCGCTGAGCGCGGGCTCGTTCGCCGCCGTGCCCGAACCCGCCGCTGCCGCCGTGCGCTCGCGGCCGCGCGTCGTGATCGCCGAGGACGAGGCGATCATCCGTCTCGATCTCCGCGAGATCCTCGAGGGTCAGGGCTACGAGGTCGTGGGAGAGGCGGCGCGCGGCGACACGGCGGTGGAGCTCGTCCGTGAGCTGCGCCCGGACCTGGTGATCCTCGACGTGAAGATGCCGGGGCTCGACGGGTTGAGCGCGGCGCGCCTCGTCGCCGCCGAGCGGCTCGCGGCGATCCTCGTGCTCACCGCGTTCTCCCAGCGGGACCTCGTGGAGGAGGCCCGCGACGCGGGCGCGCTCGCGTACCTGGTGAAGCCGTTCCAGGAGAAGGACCTGGTCCCCGCCATCGAGGTCGCACTCGCCCGCCACGCGGAGATGGTCGCGCTCGAGCGCAGCGTCGACGACCTCGAGGCACGTCTCGCGGCCCGCAAGATCGTCGACCGCGCGAAGGGCAAGCTGATGGACGAGCACGGACTCGACGAGCAGTCGGCCTGGCGCTTCCTCCAGAAGTCGGCGATGGACGCCCGCACCGACGTGGGCACCGTCGGGCGGTGGGTGCTCGACGGCACGCTCACCCCCTGATCGACGGCCCGTGCCGGGCCTACGATCGGCGGCGATGCCGAAGCTCCTCCTGCTCGACGGGCACTCGCTCGCGTACCGGGCCTTCTATGCCCTGCCGACCGACCTCAGCACGCGTGGTGGCACGGTGACGAACGCGGTCTACGGCTTCACCTCGATGCTCGTCAAGGCGCTGGCCGACGAGCAGCCCGACGAGATCGCGGTGGTCTTCGACTCCCGCAAGCCCACGTTCCGGGACGAGATGGACGCGCAGTACAAGGCGGGGCGCAAGGCGACGCCCGACCTGTTCGCCGCGCAGATGCCGTTGATCCGCGAGGTCCTCGACACGGTCCGCATCCGGGTGCTCGAGATCGACGGGGTCGAGGCCGACGACGTGATCGCCACCCTCGCGACGCGTGCCGCGAAGCGTGGTACCGACGTGATCGTGGTGACCGGCGACCGCGACGCGTACCAGCTCGTCGAGGACCCCCACGTGAAGGTGCTCTACAACCGGCGCGGCGTGTCGGACTACGCGCTCTACGACGAGGCGGGGATCCTCGAGCGCACCGGCGTCACTCCCGCGCAGTACCCCGAGTACGCGGCACTTCGAGGTGACACGAGCGACAACCTCCCGGGAGTGCCGGGCATCGGCGAGAAGACGGCCGCGAAGCTCGTGAACACCTACGGGACCGTGGAGGGCATCCTCGCCCACCTCGACGAGCTGCCTCCCAGGCAGCGCGAGAACCTCACAGCGATGGCCGACCGCGTCCGGCTCAACCGTGAGATGTCGATCCTGCGCCGTGACTGCGACGTGGGGGCGCAGGCCGACGATCTGCGGCAGGGCTCGTTCGACCGTGAGCAGGTCCGCGTGCTGTTCGAGCAGCTCGAGTTCCGCACGTTGCTCCCGCGGCTGATGGAGGCGGTGGGCGACGCCTCCGCCCCGAGCGAGCCCGCGACCGCGAGGGTGCGGACCACGCGCTTCGCGCCGAGGTCGACCA
>BTUT01000663.1:0-1675 GCA_045862935.1 Acidimicrobiia bacterium | reverse complement strand
GCCGAAGGGATCGCGCTCGTGCCGGCGGCGATAGTGCTGTAGATCCTGCCCGTCGATCCGCTCCCCCCGAGCCCGCTGCGCGCGGTGACCGGGGTGCCCTGCGCGCTGTGCGGATCCACCCGCGGGGTGATCGCCGCGATCCACGGTGAGATCGGTCGGGCGATCTCGCTGAACCCCGCCTCGGTCCTCGTGCTCGTCCTCGCGGTGCTCATGGTCGCCGGATGGCGGGTCGAGCGCGTGCGGATCCCGGTCTGGGCCGTCGTCGGCGTCTTCGCGGTGCTCTGGTCGTACCAACTGTTCAAGTACGGGAGCGGCCGGCCCCTCTGAGTCGCCCGGCGGCGCGGGCGTGTCGGCGCGGGCCGATCCGCACCGCCGGGTCCGCACCGCACTAGACAGGGCCCCACTGCCCCGTCCCCGGAGGTCGAAGCATGTCGCAGGCGCCGCCCCCTCCGCCCGAGTCTCCCCCGCCCGAGTCTCCCCCGCCGCCTCCCCCAGCGGCGCCTTCGCCTCCTCCCCCACCGCCTCCCCCAGCGGCAGCGCCGCCTCCTCCCCCACCGCCGCCGTCGGTCCCGGTCGGCCCGGGCGCACCCGGGCTCCCCGCGAGCGACTGGCGGGGCGGCCTGCGCAGCATCGCGGGTCTCACGACCGCGCTCACCGTGATCCTCTGGATCACCGTCGCGGCCTCGGTGCTCGGTGCGCTCGCCTTCGTCAACCGGGTCTCGGTCATCAACGACCTGCTCGACGCCGAGGGTCTGGCGGACCTGCTCCGGCTGCGTGACCGCGCGAACGACGCCGACGACTTCGCGAGCGCGGCTGCCCTCGTCATGGTCGTGCTCACGCTGACCATCTTCGTGCTGCTCGTGATCTGGCTGTGGCGGGTGGCCAAGAATGCCGAGCAGCTCGGACGCACCGGCCCCCGGTTCGGCCCCGGATGGACGATCGGCGGTTGGTTCATCCCGCTCGCCAACCTCGTGATCCCGGTCCTGGTGGTGCAGGACCTGTGGCGTGGGAGTGACCCGGCGACGCCCCGCGGCGACCCCCTGTGGCGCAGGGCTGCGGGTTCGGCCCTCGTCGGCTGGTGGTGGGCGTTCCACGTACTCGCGCTGATGCGCTTCGCGGCCGGCGACGAAGCCGACACGCGCGCCGAGCTCGAGGACCTGCGGACCAACGACACGATCGCGGCGATCGGCATGGCACTCGCGGTCGTCGCGGCGATCCTCTTGATCCAGGTCGTCCGCCGGCTCGCGCAGCGTCAAGAGGCGCTGGCCCGCGAATCGGGGGTGTCGGTCCGCTGACGACCCGATACCCCCGACCGCCCCTCCACGGACTCAGGCGGTGACGCCCATCTGCTCCCAGCGGTTGTTGATCGCCGTCTGCACCTTGTAGAGCCAGATGAACCAACCGACGATCGGGATGATGGCCCACCACCCGGTGGTGCCCTTCACCGGCTTCTCCTGGCCCGCCTTCGCGTAGATGTTCCCGACCTCGGCGGGCAGCAGGAAGATGTTCACGATCCCGATGAGGAGCGCGAAGACCAGACCGACGCCGCCGCCCACGCCTTCACCCGAGTGGTCCTTGTTCTCCTTGAACACCCAGTACTGCCAGAAGAACCCGTAGATCCCGCACGTGATGATGGTGAGGATCGCGACGACCCCCCAGTTGCGGATCTGCCCCG
>BTUT01000662.1:0-1677 GCA_045862935.1 Acidimicrobiia bacterium | reverse complement strand
GGACGAAGCGGCCGCCGGTGAGCATCTGGAGCGTCTGCCCCATCGACGCGAGCGCCATCGGGTGACGCGTCCCGATGTGCGTGACCGCCCCTGCGAGGCGGACGCGCGAGGTGGTCTGGCTCAGCGCGCCGACGAGCGACGGCAGGTCCTTGGTGTCGTAGCGCTCGCCGACGAACACCGTGCCGAGCCCCCGCCGCTCGGCGGTGGTGGCCTGGTCGATCACCGGCCGCGGGTCGCGCACGCCGCCGGGGAGCACGTAGCACCCGAGCCGCGAGGGTGCCGGGGTCGCAGCCGTGGTGGTGCTCACGCCGGGACCGTACGCTCTCGGGCGTGGCCGCCTACGTCATCGTCGACGTCGACAGCACCGACGAGGCGCGGGCCGCGCGCTACCGCGAGCGCTCCGGCCCCAGCGTCGAGCGCCACGGCGGTCGCTTCCTGGTGCGCGGCGGCGCGATCCACGTGCTGGAGGGCAGCTGGGATCCCGCTCGCCTCGTGGTGATCGAGTTCTGCTCGATGGCCGCGGCCCAGCGTTGGTACGAGTCCGACGACTACGCGGAAGCGCGTCGAGCGCGCGAGGGCGCGGGCGAGTGGCGCATGGTCGCGGTCCAGGGCGTCGACTGAGTTTCGGATCGCGTCGGTCCCGTCACTCGGCGATGTAGGTGGTGGCGAACTCATCGATGAACGCCCGGGTGCGCGCGAGCGACGTCGACGCGGGTCCGGGGACCACGATCCACGTCGCCCCGGCATCGACGAGGGCGGCCAGCGCCGTGCGGTGGTGGGCGACGTCGCCGGTCGGGGCGCCGACGGTCGGGTCGGCGTACACGGCGACGACGTCGAGCTCACCGGCGCGGGCACCCGCCCGCTCGTGCAAGTCGCGGACGAGGGCGGCGAGCGCCTCCGTGGAGGAGATGTGGGGCGAGCGGGTCGTGGCCGAGATGTCGACGGCGCTCGTGAGCGGCATCCAGCCCTGGCCCCGGTCTGCCGCCCGTTGCCGGGCACGCGCGCTGTTGCCCCCGATCCAGATCGGGATCGGGTCCTGTACCGGACGGGGCCGCGCGATCACGTCTCGTGCGCTGAAGTGGCGGCCCTCGTAGGTGAACGGCTCGCCGGCCCAGTGGTGCGGGATCACGTCGAGGGCCTCGTCGAACAGCTCGTTGCGCTCGTCGAAGTCGGCGCCGAGCGCCCGGAACTCCGACTTCAGGTAGCCGACCCCCACGCCGAGGACGAAGCGTCCGTTCGAGAGCCGGTCGACCGTGGCCGCCGACTTCGCGACGAGCAGCGGGTTCCGGTAGGGGAGCACGGCGAGGTAGGTGAGGAGCCGGATCCGCCGGGTCACCGCGGCCGCGTAGCCGAGGGAGACGAACGGGTCGAGCGTCTGGTGGCCGCCCGCCGACAGCCAGTTCACCCCCGGCGCCGGGTGCTCGGTGAGCGCGAGCCCGTCCCAGCCGGCGGCTTCGACCGCGACCGCGACCTCGCCGAGCGGGCCCGCGTCGAGCATGTCCCCGTCGACCCCGTGGGTGTCGGGGTACTGGAACATCCAGCGCACGGGGCGTCCGCTCACAGCGCGACCCACCCTTCGCCCGCGCTGCTCCGCAGCGCGGCGTCCACGACCCGCTGGACGCGGTGTCCGTCGCGGAGCGTGGGCACCGGGCTGGGCTGCCCGGCGAACGCCGGGAC
>BTUT01000661.1:0-1678 GCA_045862935.1 Acidimicrobiia bacterium | reverse complement strand
GACCCCCCTCGCGCAGCGCGGACTTCGTCCCGCGTGCAACCCCGGAGGGTCGCTCACACCCCCGCGTGCGTGTCCTGGCCGTGTCGTCGTCGAGATCGCGCGCGTGGTCCCGCGCTGGGCCACGCGCGTGCACTGGAGGTGGTCCACGGAGTGGTCCACGACGTGACCGCCCTATGGTCAATCCGTTGGTGACAAGGAGAGGCTCATGCCCGTCATCAAGCCGCGCACGCGCGGCAAGCAGCTCGTGAAGCACCGCACGCGGCTCGACCGCGAGAACACCGAGACCTTGTTCGCGTATGCGGCGTTCCTTGGCGAGTCCACCGAGTACGTGCTCAACCAGGTGATCGACACCGTGCTCGCCCGCGACAAGGAGTTCGTCCAGTGGCGGGCCGAGCATCCCGGCTCGTTCGTGCCCCGCCCGCACGACCCGCGTCGGCCAGGGCGGCGTCCGTCGCCGAAGCCCACGGCGGTGGCCGTGAGCGCGTAGCCCGCGGGCCCGGAGGAGACCATGCTGCGCGCGCTCGTCGAAGCCAGGCGCGTCGTTGCCCTCGGGATCGCGGGCGTGGTCGGCGCATGGGGCCTCACGACCTACCCGTTCTCGACCGCCGACCCGTTCCTCGCCCTCATCGCGCTCGAGGCCCCCGGCGTGTGCCGCGCGCTAGCCTACGGCTACGCCACCCTCTGGTTCACCACGCCGTTCTACGCGGCGTCCCTCCTCGGGTCGCTCGTCGCCATCGTCGTCTATCGCTACGCGCCGTCCGAGGCGATGCGCCCGTTGCCGCCGTATCCCGAGCCCGAAGCGCGTCCCGCGCCAATGCTCGTCCTCGGCGAGGCCCACTTCGACACCGAGCCCGGGCGGGCGCCCGCGCCGCGGTGGCTGACCGTGCCGCAGCGGGGCCTCTACACCGGCGTGATGATCCTCGGCGCCGTCGGCACCGGGAAGACCTCCGCGTGCATGTATCCGTACGTCGACCAGTTGCTCCGCTGGCGGGCCGACGATGCGGAGCGGAAGATCGGAGGGCTGGTGCTGGAGGTGAAGGGCGACTTCTGTCTCCAGGTGCGGTCCATGCTCGCGCGCGCCGGGCGGGCCGACGATTACATCGAGGTGGGGCTCGACTCGGGCCTCTGCTACAACCCGCTCCACAACGACCTCGACCCCTACGCGGTGGCCTACGCCGTGGCCACGCTGCTCAACAACCTGTTCGGCAAGTCGAAGGAGCCGTTCTGGCAGCAGGCCTACACCGACCTGCTCAAGTTCGTGATCCTGCTGCGCCGCATCGCCGAGGGCTACACCACGTTCTCGGAGGTGTATCGCTACATCCTGGACGACCGGCAGATCGACCAGGACATCCGCCGGCTCATGGCGTCGATGGCCGAGCCGCCCAACGTGCTGGTCATCCCGCGGGACGCTCAAGAGTCGCATTGCCGGCACACGCCGTGGCGCCACTGGTTCGACGAGGACGCCGAGCACCTGGCGCACCCGTACCAAGCCGACCTCGAGGAGTTCCTCGACAAGCGGGGCGTGGCCTACGTCGCGCGCCAGACGAGGAGCAGTACGTGGACGGGGCGGAAGCAGCAGCTCGAGGCCGTGCAGCGGTGGTACAACAGCGGCTGGACGAAGCTCGACGCGCGCCTCCGCTCCTCGATCATCGAGGGCGTCGTCGTGTTCCTGTCGTTG
>BTUT01000660.1:0-1678 GCA_045862935.1 Acidimicrobiia bacterium | reverse complement strand
GGCAGGTGCTCGTGGCCCGGGAGGGCTGATGGGGAACCTGCTCGGCAAGCGATACGTGTGCGGCGAGTGCGAAGCGACCGTCCTCGTCACCAAGGCGGGCGACGGCGAGCTCACGTGCCACGGCCGGGCGATGGAGCCCGCGCAGGCCAAGCCCCTCCCCTCGTCCGACTGATCCCCGCGTCGCGCTCGGGCCGGGGTCGCCACCCGTGCCGGTCGTCGACGTCGACCCGGGGCTGACCGCCGCGGGGCCCGCCGCCATCGAGGCCGGGCTCGCGGACCACGCGGGCCAGCCCGTGCTGGTGCGCCTCGACGCCGACGCGCTCGCCGCGAGCGACGAGCGGGCCATGCGGGCGTGGCTGCGCACCGCGCCGGTGGCCACCCTGGCGATCGGTGAGCCGCCGCGCGCGCTGCGCGACGCGGTGGACTGCTGGGTGGCCGAGGCCTCGACCGCCGACCGGATCGCCGACGGGTTCGCCCGGGCGCCACTCGCGGGCGTCACCGCGGCGCTGCTCGTGCGCGACGCGCCCGTCGGCGTGTGGCCCGGCTTGGTCGCCGAGTCGACCGCCTACTCGATGCTGCAGGGCGGCCCCGAGTTCGCCGCGTGGCGGGACGGGCACCGCGCCTCACCGGCGGGCGACGCCCCACCGCGGGTGCGGGTGGCCGTCGAGCGGGGGCCCACGGTCGTCACCCTCACCCGCGCCGCCCGCCACAACGCACTCGACACGCGCCTGCGCGACGAGCTCGACGCCGCGCTCGCCGCGCTCGACGGCGGGC
Source organism: Acidimicrobiia bacterium (assembly GCA_045862935.1). GTDB lineage: Bacteria > Actinomycetota > Acidimicrobiia > IMCC26256 > PALSA-555 > CAIUKV01. The sequence continues at coordinate 904 of BTUT01000660.1, read as the reverse complement.
GGGAGCCGGTGATCGTGCGCGGCGAGGGCCCGTCGTTCTGCTCGGGCGGCGACCTCGACGAGTTCGCGTCGTTCCCCGATCCCGCGTCCGCCCACGTGATCCGGCTCACCCGGTCGCTCGCCTGGCGGTTCCACCGCCTCGAACGACGGCTCGTGGTCGGCCTCCACGGCGCGTGCCTCGGTGCGGGCCTCGAGCTCCCCGCCTTCGCCGGGAAGGTGGTGGCGACCGACGACGCGCGCCTCGGCCTCCCCGAGCTGGGCCTCGGCCTCATCCCCGGCGCGGGCGGCACGGTGTCGATCCCCCGGCGCGCCGGGCGCCGCGTCCTGCTCCGGATGGTCTGGGGCGGCGAGACGATCGACGCCTACCGCGCCCGGCGGTGGGGGCTCGTCGACGAGGTGGTGCCCCCGTCGCGCCTCGACGACCGCCTCCGCGAGCTCGCCGCCGCGCGGTGACGCGAGGCCGGTCGCCGCTCGGCGCCCGTCGGGGCTCAGGTGTCGACGTGCGCGACGTCGGTGTGCGCGATGTCACCGTGGGGCGAGTCCAGGTGGGTGTCGCCGTGGGCGCTGGAGTCGCCGTGCGGGATGTCGCTGTGCGGAGCGTCGAGATGCCCCGTGGTTTGGTCGAGATGGAATGGCGGGCTGCCGGCGTCGAGGTGGATGCCGGGGAAGTCGATGTGCGGCGTGTCGAGGTGGACGGTGTCGGCGTGGCCGGCGGCGTCGTTGTGGGTGTCGGCGTGCGCGGTGTCGAGGTGGATGGTGTCGACGTGGGGCGTGTCGGCGTGGTCGCCGTGGGGCGCGTCGCCGTGGTCGGAGTGCGGCGCGTCCGCGTGGTCGGAGTGCGGCGCGTCCGCGTGGTCGGAGTGGCCGCCGTCGGCGTGATCGGAGTGGGCGGTCGTCGACGTGGT
>BTUT01000659.1:0-1681 GCA_045862935.1 Acidimicrobiia bacterium | reverse complement strand
GTCGAGAACCAGCCGAGCGCCCAGGATGTGACGCCATGGACACGGTCGACTTCCCCATCTTCGACGCGGACCAGCACTACTACGAGGCCACCGACGCGTACACGCGGCACCTCGATCCCGCGATGCGCAAGCGCACCATGCAGTGGGCCCAGGTGGACGGCAAGACCCGGCTGCTCGTGGGCGGCAAGGTCAACCGCTTCATCCCGAACCCGACCTTCGACCCGATCGCCACGCCCGGTGCGCTCACCGACTACTTCCGTGCGAAGGAAGGCGTCACCGACATGCGGGCCGCCTTCGGGAACCTCCAGCCGATCGCCGACCGGCCCGAGTACCGCGACCGCGCGGCGCGTCTGGCGGTGATGGACGAGCAGGGAGTGGAGTCCTGCTTCATGCTCCCCACGCTGGGCGTCGGCATGGAGACCGCGCTCGAGACCGACCCCGAGGCGCTCACCGCCGCGTTCCGAGCGTTCAACCGCTGGCTCGACGAGGACTGGGGCTTCAACCACCAGGGCCGGATCCACGCGATCCCCTACATCACCCTGGTCGACGTCGACTGGGCCGTCGCAGAGCTCGACTACGCGCTCGAGCGCGACGCGCGCGCCGTCCTCATGCGGCCCGCATCGGTGTGGGCACCCACGATGCGGCGCACACCCGGCGACCGGCGGCACGACGCGTTCTGGGCCCGGATCAACGAGGCCGGCATCCCGGTGCTCGTGCACGGCGGCGACTCCAGCTACCAGGCCTACGAGCAGATGTGGGGTCTCGGCGGCGAGACCGAGGCGTTCCGCATCCCCGTGCTCAAGCGACTCCTGTCGGCCACTCCAGTGCGCGACACGATCAGCTCGTTCATCGCGGATCGCTTGTTCGAGCGATTCCCCAACCTCCGCGTCGCGACCGTCGAGACCGGCTCCGACTGGGTCGGTGGGCTGCTGAAGAAGCTGCGCACGCTCGCCATCCAGGTTCCCGGCGAGTTCGGCGCCGACCCCTACGAGCAGTTCCTCGAGCACGTCTGGGTTTCGCCGTTCTTCGAGGACGACGTGCAGGTGCTCCTCGGTCACGTCGGTGCCGAGCGCGTGCTCTTCGGCTCCGACTGGCCCCACGTGGAGGGTCTCGCCGACCCCGCCAGCTTCGTGAAGGAGCTCGACGGCCTCAGCGACGCCGACGTCCGCAAGATCATGCGCGACAACGCGCGGGACCTGGTCACGCCCCGCACGCGCTGAGATCGTCGCCCTCGGGACCCGGGCACACGCGCCGCGACCGTCTGCCTCGCGTCACGCGGGCATGTACTTGCCACCGTCGATCACGAGCACCTGGCCCGTGACGAAGCGCGACTCATCGCTCACCGCCGGTGACGATCGCCACACGGTTCTCGAGTCGCATCGTGAGTCCTTCCCGGTTCACTCGTTCCCGGTCGCTCCGCGCCGGTCCTCGCCGGCCACCGCCGTGGCTCAGACCGGCTCGGAGGTGTAGAGCACCGCGCCGCCGAAGTGCGGCGACGAGTGGCACGCGAGTCCGGTCGTCGCCTTCGGCAGGGCGCGCGCGCCGGCGCGACCCGAGAGCTGCAGGTAGCACTCGAGCATCTGGGGCACGCCGTGCATGCGGCCGTTGCCGAGCGCACCGCCACCCGAGAGGATCGGGAGGCCGCCGTCGGTCGCGATGCCCCCGTCCTGCACGAAGCGGT
>BTUT01000658.1:0-1681 GCA_045862935.1 Acidimicrobiia bacterium | reverse complement strand
CGCGCACGTAGTTCGCCAGCACGTCGGCCAGGATGGACGTGAGCGCACGCCGGTTCCCCTCGACCATGAGATCGGGCGACCCGTCGAACGTGATCCGGATGAGCGTGGACAGCACGTGCCGACCGGCGTCGTGACCCCGGAACCGCCACGATCTCACCGTGGCGAAGTCGAGCCTGGCTCCCAGGAACGCCCGTTCGGCGGCGGCGATCTCCGCTTCCTCCTCCGGCGAGAGCACGATCGCGTCCTGGAACTCCACCCGCTCCACGCCGAGCGCGGAGGCGTAGCGGGCCATGCGCACCTGGCGCCGGTTGGGTACCGAGACGACGACGTCGAGGCCCTCGCACCGCAAGGCCGACGCGAAGAGGCACCCGGTCTTCAGGTCGTGGATGTCGTCGCGCGAGAGCGCCACGAGCACCGTCCCGGTGATCCCGGGGCGCGCGGTGAGCGGGGAGCGCAAGAACCGAGCCTTCCGGCGGGTGACGGCGAGATCGGCTCGGATGCGCTGCTCACGGGCCGGGTTGCGCACCAGCCGGTACGCGTCGACGAGCCCGGGCCAGCGGGCGGCGAGTGCGGCCGCGGCCCGCCGTACCGGATGCCGGGGACCCCCCGCCGACGCGCTCATCGGCACCGATGCTAAGGGCCCAGGTCAGGGATACCACGCCTGCGCCCGGGCGGAGCCGACCAGCCGACCGACCCGGCGTGCCGCTTGGTGAGCCCAGCGTCGCCGCTGCGCGCGGTGCCACAGGAGCGGGAGACGGGCGACGATGCCCGCGTAGCTCCTCACGGTCGGCCAGACCGTGGGGCGCGGCACACCGGCATCCCGGAAGTCGCGGTAGAGGTACGGATCGCGCAGCCCGTAGCGGAAGTACTGCCGCAGCGTCGCGCCCGTCGAGGGTGCTTCCCGCTTCGCCACGGCTGCACCCGGCACGAAGGTCAGCTCGGCGCCCAGCCCCTGGAGGCGCCACGAGAGCTCGACGTCCTCCGCCGTGCGGTACGACTCGTCGAACCCGCCGGCGCGCTCGAACCAGTCGCGTCGCACGGCGAACACCGCCCCCAGCGCGTAGGGGAGGAAGCCGAGCTGCACCGGGGGCTGCGTCGCGGCACGCTCGGACGAGCGTGGCGGCGCGGTCCCCACCGGGAAGAACACGACGGGGCCACTCGCGAAGACGACGCTCTCCGGGAGCGCTCGCCAAGCGTCCATGAAGCCGGGCATCACCACATCGTCCGCGTCGACGAACACGAGCAGCTCGCCGCGCGCGGCGCTCGCGGCGATGTTGCGCGCCGCCGCCGGGCCGCGACGAGCCGACGCGTCGACCACCCGTACCGGCAAGCGGTCGCGCCACTGATGCGCGATCTCCGCCGTGGCATCGGTCGACCCGTTGTCGGCCACGATCACCTCGGAGTCGTCGCCGCACACCTGAGCCGCGAGCGCGGCGAGCTGCGAGCCGATGGCGGAGGCCTCGTTGCGGGCCGGGATCACGACCGAGATCACGCGCCCCGCACTGTACGCACGCGCCCCGCGTAGCGTGGGGTGGACATGAGCGAAGGGGGCATCCCACCAGAGCGCGGCGCGGTCTTCGTCACCCAGGTGAGCCGCGCCGGCCTCGTCGGCCCGCTGGCGCCCTGGATCACCCTCGCGAGCTGGGCAGCGGCCGGGAAGCGGCGTTACGGCGCGGCGTGG
>BTUT01000657.1:0-1687 GCA_045862935.1 Acidimicrobiia bacterium | reverse complement strand
CCGCGAGCGCGGCAAGGGCGGCCTCGGCCGCGAGGTCCACCGAGTCCTTGTCGGGGTGCTTCCCGAACTTCGTCATGTTGATCCCGAGGATCCAGACCTCGTCGCTCATCGCAGTCCTTCCCTTCGTGCTCCGCTCGGTTTCTCACCGGCACCCGGCTCGTGGCGGCTCGCTCAGAACGGCTCGAAGCCGAAGCCCAGGGCTTCGGTGCCCGCGGCGTCGGCGCCGATGGGGAACGTGGTGAGCCGAACCTTCATCCCCAGCTTCACGTGCTCGGGGTCGGGCTCGACGTTGACGATGTTCGCACGGACGCTCGTCCCCCCGCAGTCGACGACGCCGGCGACGAACGGCACCGGGATCCCCGGCGCCGCGAACGACACGATCGTGAACGTGCGCAGCGTCCCCTCCGTGGCGATGTCGACCGTGCGGAACCCGGTGCCGCTGCACGACGCGCACGCGTTGCGGCGGTCGAAGTAGCGAGCACCGCAGCTGGTGCACTCGTGGGCCACGAGGTGGGGCTCGTCACCGAGCACGAGGTAGTCGACCAAGGGGACCTGGTTGCTCACGAGCCACGCCTCCGCGCCGGGATGTCACCGATCTGGATCCTGCACGCTAGCCGTCTGCAGGCACCCCGTCCGCGGTCGGCAGCAGGCGCCGCGACCCCGAGGGGGCGACGAGCAGCTCGCGCTTCGCCCCGAGCGGGATCACCGCTTCTTCTTGTTCTTCTTGTCGGTCTTCTTGCGGCGGAACGGGCCCTTGCGGCCCTTGCCCTCGAGCTCGGCGAGGATGTCGGGGGCGGCGGCGTTGACGATGTCCTCGGCCTCGTCGAGGAGGGCCGCGACGCTCGCGTCGTCGGGCGTGGGCGGTCGCGGCTGCGCCGGTGTGGTCGCGGCGGCGAGGCTGCCGTACTGCCAGCCCACGTCGATCCGACGCAGGTCGAACGCCGCGCAGTCCTCCGGGCAGCGCCACGGGGCGTCCGGGGCCAGATCGAGCCGGCACTTGCGCACGATCTCCCCGGACGCGTAGGTGCGGCTCTCGTAGTGACGACAGTCGCTGCGCATTCCCATCGCCTCATTCTGGCCGCTGCGCTCGCCGGAAAGCCCCTCAGGCCGGCTTCTCAGGTTGCCGACAACCGGAGACGGCAATACTGCTCGTCGAACGTCCCGCTCACACCCACCCGCGAGCGCAGCATGGCGAAGACCAGGACCCCAGAACGCGAATCCCCCGCCCCCACGCCGGCGACCCCTCCCGCGGCCGCCCGGCCGCCCGAGTGCGCGCCCGCATGCGGGACTCGCGACGACGACCCGTACCCGCTCGCCGTCTACCGAGCGCTCTTCGAGCACGCGTCCGACATCGTCACCATCCTCGAACCCGACGGGTCGTGGCGCTCCACGAGCCCTGCCGGAACCCGCTTCCTCGGGTGGCCGCCGGGCTACGACGCCGGGCCCGAGGGCGTCTTCAACTTCGTGCACCCCGACGATCTCACCGTGGCCCACGCCGCCCTGACCGCCGTCCTCGCCGGGGAGCGTGACCCCGAGGAGCCCATGGTGCTGCGCGTCCGCGACACCGCCGGCAAGTGGCACCACCTCGAGACCCGCGCCCGGGACCTCACCCACGATCCGGTCATCCAGGGGATCGTGGTGACGTCGCGCGCCGCGACGCCGGAACCCCACGCCGAGGCGCGGGGGG
>BTUT01000656.1:0-1688 GCA_045862935.1 Acidimicrobiia bacterium | reverse complement strand
CCTCGAGGTTGCAGGCGGCCAGGTTGGCCTCCCGCAGGTCCGCCTCGCGCAGGACGAGCGCGCAGCGCGCGCGGCCCAGGATCTCCTCGACCTCCGCGTCCCGCCAGCGGGTGCTCAGCGGTACGACGGTGGCGCCCGCGGTGAGGATCGCGAGGTTGGCGACCGCCCACTCGGGTGAGCTGTCGGCGAGCAGGGCAACGCGATCGCCCTCCCCGACCCCGCGTTCGACCAGCGCGGCAGCACCGAGCCGAGCCCGGTGCCACAGTGTCGGGGAGTCCATCGCGGCGCCGTCCTCGCCGACGAGCGCGACGTTCCTGGGCTTCTCGTGCGTGGCGCCGGCCGCTTCCTGGTGCGCGACGCGCGCCGCGACCCCCGGGATCGTCTGCTCGTCGGCGAGCCGGCCCACCCGCGCACCGTATCCCAGCTTCATGCGTCCCACCGCCGCGCATGTGTGCTCCTGGGACGCATCACACGCGGGAGGGGCGCCTGGTCTTGACCGCGCGGGCAGCCGCGACCATGCCGACGGATGCGAGCACGATGATCGGCACCTCCATGCCCGACCGGAAGCGGGTGTGTCCGCTCAGGGCGATCGACGTGACGACCACGGTGATGGCGGGGACGAGCAGCGGCCACACGACGATGCGCCGCCGCCGCGAGACCACGATGCCCGCGACGGCGAACGGCAGCATCAGGTAGTACATGACGTAACCCGCGATCAACGGCGTGCGGAGGCCGTAGTCGATCTCGTCGTAGTCGAGGAGCGATCCCGGCGTCCACAGGCCCCAGGAGCGCAGCGCGCGGGCCACGACGACCACGGGGAGCCGATCGAGGTGATCGCCGATGTAGGCGCGCGCTCGTTCTCCCACCGACGTCATCACCGCCTCCTCGTCACGGATCGGGCGACCATCGAGCGCCGCATCGAAGGCGTCGAAGTAGCAGAGCAGGTCGTACGAGCCGGTGTCGCGGCCGTAGTAGACGGAGTCGCAGTTCGCGCCCGACAGCGCAACCGAGAGGTTGTTCGAGATCGGGATGAACCCGTCGAAGGTCCGCAGGTTGCGGATGGTCCACGGCGCGATGACCAGCACGGTCGCGGCGACGAGCACCAGTGCCGGCTTCACTCGCGCGCGCATCGTCGCGGCAGTGGACCACAGGAGTGGGATGCCGAGCACCACGAGGTACGCGAGGCCTTCGCCGCGGGTGAGGGCGGTGAGCCCGGCGAGCACACCGAGCCCGAACCACCGCCACGTCGTCGGCCGGTCGCGGATCGAGTAGGTGAGGAGCAGCATCCCCGTGACCAGCGGTACGAAGATGGTCTCGCTCAGCAGGATCGCGTTGGGTTGCCACAGGATCGGGTAGACGGCGGCGATGCCGGTCGCGAGCAGTCCCACCCCGTCGCCTCCGACCCGGCGCCCGAGTGCGGCCACGAGGACGAGCGCCCCTGCACCGATGAGCGACGAGAAGATTCCCGCAGCCACGATCGAGCGCGCGCCGAGCGCGGCCGGGACGGCGAGCGTGAGGGGGTACAGCGGCGGACGCTCCGCGGTGTCGACACGAAGGTCCTGGTCGCGGAGCTCGAAGGGACGCACGTACCCGTCACCGTCGGCGATCTGGCGCCCGACCCAGTAATAGAAGGAGCTGTCGCCGATCATCGGAGGGTCGGAACCCGGTTCGAGCTCGGCCTGGCGGTC
>BTUT01000655.1:0-1691 GCA_045862935.1 Acidimicrobiia bacterium | reverse complement strand
CGCCGGTGTGCGCGCCGATCACGAAGCGCCACGTCCCACCCAAGCGCCCCTCGAAGATCTGGCCGTACTTGTCGACGATGAAGTTGTAGGCGATGTCGCAGTAGCCGAGCGTCCTGACGTGGTAGCTCCAGATCGCCCGGACCATCGCCACGCTGTCGTTGGGCCCGTAAGCGTTCGAGTTGACCGTGTGGTGGATCACCACGAAGTTCATGTCCATCGTGTACTCGGGCCCGCCGTTGCACGCCGGGTCCGGGTTCCAACCGAGGTCGGGGCCCCACTGGGAGCGCATGGTCATCGGCGGCTGCGACGTCGACGACACCGGGTTCGGCGAGGCCGGGAGGCAACCCGTGAGCGTGACCGCCGCGAGGAGGAGCGCGAACGCACCGTGGCGACGCGACCGCCACGGCGCCCACCCCAGCGCGATCGCGCCGAGCACCAAGCCGGTGAGCACGAGCGCGATCGCGAAGCCGAACCGGTCGGGTCCGGACACGAAGGGCATCCCGATCGCCCCCGCCGACCCTCCCGGGGCACGCGGGGAATCCGCGACGACGGACTCCACGCTGACCGCGCTCGCCGAGCCGCTGACGAGCGTGACCCGTACGTCGCTCGCGTCGCCCACCCACACGGGCTCGGTGACGTGCGCGCCCTCACGGTCGACCCTGGCCGCCGCGGCGTCCCGCGTGCCGTCGTCGGCACCGGTGTCGTCGCCGCCCAGGGTGCCCGCCGGCTCCCAACCCGACTGCCCCTCGGCGCGGACCTCGATCTGGAACGCCGCACCCGGGTCGCCCTGCCACTTCACTCCGACGAGGTTGGCGTCGGCACCGGTGCTGGCCCGCCAGCCGGGCTGCACCTCGCCGGCCGGGGTCTCGAGCGCCACGCTGCTCGTCTCGGGTGCAGGCATCGAGGGCTGCTCGAGGGCCAGGGCCGGGGTGCCGAGGAGCACCAGGGCGACGGCCGGGATCAAGAGGAGGCGGCGACGGGGGGCGATCACGGGACAGGTCTCTCCCAGCTCGGCTCCACCCGGGGGACAGTCTGGCATGCGGCGCCCGCTCGATCCACAACCCGATCCACAACCCGATCCACAACCCGGTCCACAACCCGGTCCACAACCCGATCCACAACGCCGCCCGCAGTCCGCTCGCGACGCCGCACGACGGCCCCCTCCGCCTCGGCCCCGGATCGCACCCGCGAACTACCCTCGGACGGTGGCCAACGACGCTTCCGACCGCACTCCCCACCCCGGCCTCGACGCCTGGACGGACCTCGCCACCAAGGAGCTGAAGGGCGATCCGGACACCCTCGTCCGCACCACGCCCGAGGGCATCCCGGTGAAGCCCCTCTACACCGAAGCCGACCTCGAGGGGCTGGAAGCCCTCGGCTCGCTCCCGGGGATCGCGCCCTTCGTCCGGGGTCCGCGCGCCACGATGTACGCAAACCGCCCGTGGACGATCCGCCAGTACGCCGGCTTCTCCACCGCCGAGGAGTCGAACGCCTTCTACCGCGAGAACCTCGCGGCCGGGCAGATGGGCCTCTCGGTGGCGTTCGACCTCGCCACGCACCGGGGCTACGACAGCGATCACCCCCGCGTCGTGGGTGACGTCGGCAAGGCCGGGGTCGCCATCGACTCCGTCGAGGACATGAAGATCCTCTTCGACCAGATCCCCCTCGATCAGATGTCCGTCTCCATGACC
>BTUT01000654.1:0-1692 GCA_045862935.1 Acidimicrobiia bacterium | reverse complement strand
TGAGCGAGCTCGTGTTCACCAGCGTCGGGCACCATCTCGCCCACCACGCGGTGCGACCGATCGTCTCGGTTCCGGCCGATTGGGAGCCTCCCGCAGCTACCGAACGGTGACGACCAGCTCATCGAGCTGCTCGTCGGGTGTGAACGGCACGCGCGTCGGGGATTGCGTGACGAGGCGGGCATCGGGGAGCTCGTCGAGGAAGGCGCGGAGCGCCTCGTGGAGGTCGAGGCGCGCGAGCGCCTGTCCGAGGCAGAAGTGGGGTCCGTAGCCGAACGAGAAGTGGCGCTCCGGGCGGCGGGTCACGTCGAAGCGGTCGGGGTCGTCCCAGCGATCGGGATCGCGGTTCGCCGCCTGGCGGGCGAGGAAGATCGTCTCGCCGGCGCGCAGGTGGACACCGAGGATGTCGTTGGCCTCGTGGACGATCTTGCGGCCGGAGCGGAACGGTGGGTGGTAGCGGAGGCACTCCTCGATCGCAGGGCCGAGTCGCTCGTCGGGCGCCGCGCGGATCCAGTGGGCCTGCTCGGGGTGGGTGAGCACGAGCAGGATCGAATTGGCGATGGCGGCGCGGCTCGATCCGACGGCGCCACCGAGGACGTTGACGACCAGGGCGACGAGCTCCGGACGGCTGAGACGGCCGGCGGCCTCCGCCGCGAGGAGGTCTGACACGAGGTCCTCGCGAGGCTGCGCGGCGCGCTCGGCGACGAGATGCTCCACGTACTCGGAGAGCGCGACGATGCCGTCCTCGGCGCGGCGCCGGGCCTCGGGGGTGAGCGGATCGGTGAACCCGGCCTCGGTGCCGACGAGGAACGTGGCGATCTCGTCGCGCGCGGCGAGCGGGAGCCCGAGGAACCTGCAGATGAGCCAGAGCGGGAGGTCGTCGGCGTAGTCGGCGACCACGTCGAACGAGCCGCGGGCGCGCAGTGTGGCGACGGTCGCGACGGCGTGCGCGCGGAGCTCGTCGCGCATCCGCTGCACCCGCATCGGGGTGAACGACCGGGCCACGGTGGAGCGGAGGCGCTCGTGGACGGGTCCGTCGTGGACGGGCATGGTGAGCGCACGCCAGTCGTAGAAGGGGCCGTCGCGCACCCCCAGCCGTTCGAGTGCCCGCAACCCGGGCTGGCCGAACGCGGGACTGCTGTGCACGGTCTCGAAGTCCTGGGCGGAGAGGACGACGAGCTCCCCGGTGGTGCTGTGCGCGTGGGGGTGCTGCGCACGCGCACGCCGCAGGGTGGGGTAGGGGTCCTGCCAGAAGGCGGGATCGGCGAGGTCGATCGTCACTGGGTCCATCAGGTCGTGCATCTCCCGCGCCTGCTCCCCGATGTGTCGGAGCGCGGCGCGAGCAGTCTGGCGCGCCGGGTGGGTGCTCAGCGGTAGGCGATCACCATGCGGGTGATGCGGCCGGTGTCGTCGACCGTGCAGTGGTCGATGGCGTGTGAGGACCGGCCCGCGGTGACGGCCTCGAGCTCGAAGGCGCAGACCGAGTCCTCGACCACCCAGCCGGTCGCCGTGAGCGCGGGCGCGTGAGGCAGGATGTTGTCGGAGTAGAAGGACCGGATCGCCTCGGCGCCCGAGAACGTGCCGAGGGGGTGCAGCACCACCGCGCCGGGAGCGAACCCGGCGACGAGCGCGTCGAGATCGCGGGCGTTCACGTGCGCCACGTACTGCTCGGCCGCCCTGCGTACTGGGCTGCTC
>BTUT01000653.1:0-1698 GCA_045862935.1 Acidimicrobiia bacterium | reverse complement strand
CTCGCCGATCGGCCCCGGGTCGCCGGCCGGTCCGGCCTCGTGAGGCTCGTGACGCCCGTCAGGTGCCATCTCGTCAGGTGCCGTCTCGTCAGGTGCCATGGCGACCACCTGCCTCGGGTACGCGGGCTCGCACGCTCGCTACGAGACCCACACCACCTTCTTCGACCGGGACGTCGAACCCGGCACGTTGCGCGAGGTTCGTCAACCCGTCATACACATCCAACCAGTCTCCGTAGGCGTACACAAGCACCTTCTCGCAGTGCTCACGGAGCCAGGTCCGCAGCGCTGCGGCCCGGTCGGGATCGACCTCGAGCAGCCGACCCGGCATCACGAGGGCGAGGGCGAAGCGCGGACCGTCGCGCCAGAGCGCCGGCGCGTCGAAGAGGTCGCCGTGGACGAAGCGACCGGTGCCGCCCGCGTGCAGCGACCCGGCGTGCTCCACCCGCACCGCGTCGGAGTCCACCCCCGATGCCTCGATGGCGGGATCCGCGGCCACGAGCTTGGCGAGCAGGGCGCCGTTGCCGCAGCCGAGGTCGAGCACCGGGCCTCCCGCCCCGTCGAGCGCGGCGAGGGCGGCAGCCACGATCGGCGCGTGGGCGGCGTCCATCGCCGTCACCGACGCGAAGCCGTTGTCGGTCGCGAGCCAGGCGGGTGGGCTCGGCTGCCCGCCGTGCGCCAGCCCGCGCCGGAAGCCCGGCGTACCCGTGAGCCGCAGCCGCACGGGCGTGTCGAAGGCGAACGTGAGGCCGCGCGCCCCTTCGGCCGGGACCCGGGCCCCCCGGCGCCGCACCGTGTACTTGGTGGGGGTCGCGTCGGTGCGGGTCGAGACCCGCAGGACCGGCGTCTTGATCTCGGCGATGCCGTGGAGCGCGCTCCACTCGACGGGCCACGACAGGATCTCGACCAGCCAGTCCATCTCCTCGTCGAAGCCGCTCTCCCGCCCGACCCGCACCAGGCGCTCGGCGAGGTCCACGGTGGGCGCGCAGGTGAACGAGCACGGCAGGTGCGCCACCGCCCGCACGCCCATCCACCGCCAGAGGATGTTCGCGAGCGCGGGCCCCGACACCTCCACCTCGGTCACCTCGTCGTCGCCGGCCTCGTCGTCGCCCACCTCGACCGGCAGCCTCTCGTCCGCATCGCCGTCGGTCACGGCGTCCACCCGGCCGTCCGTCGGGGGGACGCCGCTGCGGGAGTCGCTGGTCGCGGCGCGCACCGCGCCGAGGCCCCGGGCCATGGGCCAGGTGGTGTCGACCATCGCCTCGTCGACCCAGGTGGCGCGGAAGAACTCGCGGCAGCACTCCGGGTAGCCGAGCAGGTCACCGATGGCCTCGTCGTCGGCCGCGTCGAACGCGGCGCGGAACGCGGCGGCGTCGGCCGGTCGCCCGAGCGCCATCCGGATCACGACCGGTCCACCGGGCTGCACCGGGGTGGGCGTGGCCGAGTACATCTGGCCCGACACGCCGAGCAGCTCGAGCGCCACCGGGGTGAGGCCGTGCTCCGCCCACTGCGCGCCGCGCGCGACCAGCGCCTCGGGCGACACGGTGGCGATCGCGCAGCGCCGCTCCCCGGCCACCACCGCGCGCCACTCGATCTCCAGCCACGCGGCGACGACCCGCTCGATCCGGGGCCCCCACACGTCACGGGCCGTGTCGCTCGTCCACGCGACCCGGGCGAAGTCCGGGAGCACGAAGTCGAGCC
>BTUT01000652.1:0-1712 GCA_045862935.1 Acidimicrobiia bacterium | reverse complement strand
CCGGCACGGTCTGCTCGACCAGCGGGCCGTCGCGGACGTCGTCGCGCCCGGCGTCCTCGCTGCCGCCGGGTGCTCCGGGAGCGTCTGCGGCGGTGTGGGTCGGAACGAGATCCGTGAGGTCGAGCTCCTCCTCGACCCACTTCGTGGAGTGCGCGCCCGCGGCGAAGTCGGCGTGCGCCACGAGCGCGAGCTGAGCGGGGATCGTCGTGTGGATCCCCTCGATCTGGAGCTCGTGGAGCGCGCGCACCATTCGCCGCAGCGCGACCGCGCGATCGGGTCCCCACACGATCAGCTTCCCCACGAGGTTGTCGTAGTACTGCGAGACCTCGTCGCCGGCTTCGTAGCCCGCGTCCCAACGAACCCCGGGTCCGCCCGGAGCCCGCAGGCGCGTGATGCGCCCCGGCGAGGGCAAGAAGCCGCGGGTGGCGTCCTCGGCGTTGATCCGGCACTCGATCGCGTGCCCCTGGCGTCGGATGTCGTCCTGGGTGAACGAGAGCGGTTCGCCCGCGGCCACGCGGATCTGCTCGGCCACCAGATCGAGTGAGGTGACCATCTCCGTCACGCAGTGCTCGACCTGGAGACGGGTGTTCATCTCGAGGAACCAGAACTCGCCGTCCTGGTAGAGCATCTCGACGGTCCCGGCGTTCGTGTAGCCGCAGCCGAGCGCCACCTTCACCGCCGCCTCACCCATCGCGTTGCGCGTGGCCTCGTCGAGCCCGACGGCCGGCGACTCCTCGATGAGCTTCTGGTGGCGACGCTGCGTGGAGCAGTCGCGCTCGCCGAGCCACACCGCGTGGCCCTGGGTGTCGGCGAACACCTGGATCTCGATGTGGCGTGGTCGTGTCAGGTACCGCTCGAGATAGGCCTCCGACCGCCCGAAGTAGGCGGCGGCCTCGCGGGCGGCCGACTCGAAGCCGGCTTCCACCTCGTCGGGCCCCCGAACGACCTTCAGGCCCTTGCCGCCGCCGCCGTAGGCTGCCTTGATCGCGACCGGCCAGCCGTGCTGCTCGCCGAAGGCCACGATCTCGTCGACCGACTGGATCGGGTCGAGCGTGCCGGGCACGGACGCGACCGCCGCGGCGGCCGCGGCCTTCCGTGAGGAGATCTTGTCGCCCATCACCTCGATGGCCTCGGGCGGGGGCCCGATCCAGGTCACGCCGGCCGTGGTCACGGCGCGCGCGAAGTCGGCGTTCTCGGCGAAGAACCCGTACCCGGGATGGACGGCCTCCGCGCCGCTCTGCCCGATCACCTCGAGGATGCGCGCCGTGTTGAGGTAGCTCTCGGCTGCCGTCTGGCCCCCGAGCGCGTACGCCTCGTCGGCGTAGCGGGTGTGGGCCGCGTCCCGATCGAGCTCGGAGTACACGGCGACGGTGGCGATGCCGAGCTCACGGCAGGTCCGCATCACGCGGATCGCGATCTCACCGCGGTTGGCGATCAGGATCTTCGACGGCAGCGACACGGATGAGCCCTTCGAGTGTGGTGGCGCCCGCGTCACGCTCGGCGCGCGAGCGCCATGGCGGGGTCGCCGTATCCTACGGTCGATGCCCGAATCGGCCGCCACTCGCTGCGCGCCGGTGACCTGGCGCATTCGCCGCTTCGCCTCCATCGATTCGACGAACCGGCTCCTGCTCGACGAGGCGCGCGCGGGGGCGCCCGCGGGGCTCGTGGCGGTGGCCGACCACCAGACCGCGGGCCGGGGACGGCTCGGGCGG
>BTUT01000651.1:0-1715 GCA_045862935.1 Acidimicrobiia bacterium | reverse complement strand
CCACGAACGGGTCGGCGCGGTCGGTCGTGAGCGACGCGCGTGCGGCGTCGACCTCGAACCAGAGCTCGCGCTCCCCGAGGTCCGGTGATCGCAGCCGCGCGCTGCGTCGCCACGTCCCGCCCTCGATCCGCGGCGCCCCGACGGCGACCACCAGGGGCTCGTCGCGACCCATCGCCGGCAGGTTAGGACCCGCGCCGACGCGGCGGTCGCGGAGCGGGCAGCGGCGGGCAGCGGCGGGCGTGGCGGCGGTCGCGGGGCGGGCAGCGGCGGGCAGCGGCGGCGGTCGCGGTGGCCCGTCAGACGTCGCGGTCGACGACCATCGATGTCCGTCCCGACAGCTCGTCGGCGAGGGCGACGATCGCCGAGTGGTCGAGGCGACCCCGGCCCGTGGCCTGGAGCGCGGCGAAGAGCTGCGCCACGAGCCCGGTGACCGGCACGGCCACGCGGTGCTCCCGCGCGGTGGCGGTCACGATGCCGAGGTCCTTGTGGTGGAGGTCGACGAGGAAGCCGGGTTCGAACGACCTCTGCGCCATCTGCGGGCCCTTGCGCTCGAGGATGCGGCTCTGGGCCATGCCGCCGCCGAGCGCCCGGAGGGCCACGTCGAGGTCGACCCCACAGGCCTCGAGCAGCACGACCGCCTCGGCCACGACGGCCAGGGTCCCTCCGATGATCATCTGGTTCGCGACCTTGACGGTCTGGCCGGCGCCCGCCGGGCCGACGTGCTCGATGGTCGTGCCGAGGACCTCGAGCACCGGACGCGCGGCTTCGACATCGCCGGCCTCGCCCCCGATCATGATCGAGAGCGTCCCCTCGCGAGCGCCGACGTCACCTCCGCTCACCGGCGCGTCGAGGGCGCGACAGCCCCGTGCGGCCGCCGCGGCCGCGACCCGGCGGGCCGTCTCCGGCTTCACCGTGGACATGTCGACGAGCAGCGTGCCCGGTTCGGCCGACTCGAGCAGCCCACCGGGCCCGAGCACCACGGCCTCCACGTCGGGGGAGTCGGAGACCATGGTGATGATGACGTCGCGCCCCGCCGCGACCTGAGCGAGGGTCTCGGCCTGCGTCGCGCCCGCGGCCACGAGCTCCTCGGCCGGACCGGGCGACCGGTTGTAGACGGCCACATCGTGCCCGGCCCGCACCAGGTTCAGGGCCATGGCCCTGCCCATGATCCCGAGCCCGACGAGGCCGACCTTCATCGGCGCCCCTCCGCCGGCTCGGCTCACTTCTTCGCGAGGCGCAGCTCGGCGCTCAACCCGAGCGTCGTCTCGGGGTCGGCGACCAGCACCTTGCCGTCACCGACGGCGCCACGCAGCGGCCCCACCAGTGAGCCCACGGCACCCACGAGCTCGGGGACCTTCGCCGCAGTGATGCAGATGCCGCTTCCCCCGCCGCCGGTCGGGGTACCGGAGACGGCCCACGTCTGGTACAGCTCGGCCGGGCCCTTGCCCTCCTGGAACCCGTTCAGCCCGATCGTGATCGGCACAGTCTCGGCTGCGCACTTCTCACTCGCGGGCACCTTCAGCGTCCCGCGCACCTGCCCCAGGCAGCAGTCTCCACCCGCCGATGGGCCGACCCAGCCCGTCGCGGTGAGCGTCGCCCCCGACAGCGCCCTGCCGAAACTCGCCTTGTAGGTCGCCTTGTAGGAGCGCTTGAACTCGGGGTCGAGCGGGTTACCACCCTGCACCAGCGCGGTCATGTCGCGGATGATCCCTTCC
>BTUT01000650.1:0-1725 GCA_045862935.1 Acidimicrobiia bacterium | reverse complement strand
GAAGAGGTCGAGAAGCTCACGATGCCGCCGTCCGCGTACGGCACGTTCCTGGGCGCGAACGACGACGGCACGGTCGACGTGCTGAGCGCGGGACGCAAGCTGCGGGTGTCGGTGCACCCGGAGGTCGACGTCGAGACCCTCGAGCGCGGCCACGAGGTCGCGCTCAACGAGTCGCTCAACGTCGTGCTCGCACGCGGGCTCGAGGTCGCGGGTGAGGTCGTGGTCCTCAAGGAGCTCCTCGAGGACGAGCGGCGCGCGCTGGTCGTGGGTCGGGCCGACGAGGAGCGCGTCTGCGAGCTCGCGGGGGCGATGGTCGGCCAGAAGCTGCGGGCCGGCGACCACCTCCTCGTCGACGTGCGCTCGAACCTCGTCGTGGAGCGGCTGCCGCGCCCGGAGGTCGAGGAGCTCGTGCTCGAGGAGGTTCCCGACGTCACCTACGAGGACGTCGGCGGCCTCGACGACCAGATCGAGCTCATCCGCGATGCCGTGGAGCTGCCCTACCTCTACGCCGAGCTCTTCACCGAGCACCAGCTCGAGCCGCCCAAGGGCATCCTCCTCTACGGTCCCCCGGGCTGCGGCAAGACGCTCATCGCCAAGGCGGTCGCCAACTCGCTCGCCAAGCGGGTCGCGGAGCGGACGGGCAACGCCTCGACACGCTCGTACTTCCTCAACATCAAGGGCCCGGAGCTGCTCAACAAGTACGTGGGCGAGACCGAGCGCCAGATCCGGCTCATCTTCCAGCGCGCCCGGGAGAAGTCGGAGGAGGGCGTGCCGGTCATCGTGTTCTTCGACGAGATGGACTCCCTGTTCCGCACCCGCGGCACCGGGATCTCCTCCGACATCGAGAGCACCATCGTGCCGCAGCTCCTCGCCGAGATCGACGGCGTCGAGAGCCTGAAGAACGTCATCGTGATCGGCGCGTCGAACCGTGAGGACCTCATCGACCCGGCGATCCTGCGCCCCGGGCGTCTCGACGTGAAGATCAAGATCGAGCGTCCCGACGAGGCCGCAGCCACGAAGATCTTCGCGTGCTACCTCACGCCGTCGCTCCCGATCGCCGACGCCGAGGTGAAGGCCGCGGGTGGAGGGGCCCCGGCGGTGAAGACGATGATCGACGCCGCTGTCGAGCACATGTACTCGCTCGACGAGAGCAACCGCTTCCTCGAGGTCACGTACCAGAACGGCGACAAGGAGATCCTCTTCTTCAAGGACTTCTCGTCGGGCGCCATGATCGAGAACATCGTGCGGCGCGCGAAGAAGCTGTCGATCAAGCGCCAGATCGAGGGTGGGGCGAAGGGCATCTGCACCGAGGACCTCGTCGCGTCGGTGCGCCAGGAGTTCCGTGAGCACGAGGACCTGCCGAACACCACGAACCCCGACGACTGGGCGAAGATCTCCGGGAAGAAGGGCGAGCGGATCGTCTTCGTGCGCACCCTCGTGAACAAGGGCGACGAAGCCACGGGCGGTCGTCAGATCGAGCGCGTCACCACGGGGCAGTACCTCTAGATCCCGGGCGTGCGCTCGCCGACCCGCCGTCTCTCTCGCGACGTTCGCCGGCGTCCCGTCGAGCGTCCACCCTCGTCACCCAGCCGAATGGGTCGCCGGTAGGCTCCTCGGGTGGCCATCCCCAAGGTCTGCGGGATCGAGACGGAGTTCGGGGTCGTGCTGCGCGGCGCGACCGATCCGAACCCCGTGCTCGCGTCGTCGCTGCTCATCAACGCCTAC
>BTUT01000649.1:0-1744 GCA_045862935.1 Acidimicrobiia bacterium | reverse complement strand
CGCGGGTGACGACGACTCCCCGGCACCCGAAGGGGGCGGTGGGGCTCGTGACCGCGACCGCGACCGCGACCGTGACCGCGACCGTGACCGTGACCGTGACCGTGACCGTGCGGCGGTTCCCGCCGGTGCAGCCGCGGAGGGCGTCGCGGCGCAGCCCCCCGGCGACGGACCGGTGACCGTGTCCTTCGAGGACGCCTGGGAGGAGACGGCGCGCGGCGAATTCGGCGATCTGGGTCCCGCGGATCGGGGTGGTCGCAGCGACCGGGGTGAGCGCGGCGACGGCGGCCGGCGTCGGCGCGGCGGGCGCCGCTGAGCGCCGCGCCCCGAAGCCCTCAATCCCGACCGCCAGCGTGACGATGGACCACCGATGACCGGGTCGGAGCGCATTCGCACCTCACGCCTCGACTCGGGCATCCGGGTGGTCACCGAGTCGTTGCCTGCCCTGCGATCGGCGGCGATTGGATTCTGGGTGGGCACCGGGTCCCGCGACGAGCCCGACGAGCTCGCCGGCGCGAGCCACTTCCTCGAGCACCTGCTGTTCAAGGGCACCGAGCGCCGCAGCGCCGCCGAGATCGCCACCGCGGTCGAGTCGGTGGGCGGCGACATGAATGCCTTCACGGCCCAGGAGCTCACCGCGTTCTACGTGCGCGTGCCGGATCACCGGCTCGCGCTCGCGATCGAGATCCTCTCCGACATCGTGTGGTCGCCCGCGCTGCGCTCCGACGAGGTGGAGTCGGAGCGCCAGGTGATCCTCGAAGAGATCCACATGCGCGACGACACGCCCGACGACCTCGTCCACGACGTCTTCGCGTCGGCGATGTTCCCCGACCACCCGATCGGTCGGGAGGTGATCGGCAACCCGTCCACGATCGGAGCGATGACGCGTGACGACGTCGCTGCGTTCCACGCACAGCACTACCACCCGAGCAACGTGGTCGTGGCGGCTGCCGGCAACCTCGAGCACGACGACGTCGTGGCGCTGGTCGAGGCCGGGATGCAGGGTGCGGCAGGCAGCCGTCCCACGCGGCGCGCGCACCGCGGCGAGCCGGGACCGCACCCGGTCGCGGTGGTCGAGGACGACCTCGAGCAGGTGCACCTCGTGCTGGGGACGCGCGCACTTCGCCGCGACGACCCGGATCGCTACGCGTTCGGGGTGCTCAACCAGGTGCTGGGCGGCGGCATGTCGTCGCGCCTGTTCCAGGAGGTCAGGGAGCAACGCGGCCTCGCGTACTCCGTGTACTCGTATCGCGCGGCGTTCGAGGAGACCGGAGCGTTGGGGATCTACGCCGGGACGGCGGCCGAGCGGGTCGACGAGCTGCTCGGCGTGCTCGACGTGCAGATCGAGCGGCTGCTCGCCGACGGCGGCGTGCGCGACGAGGAGCTGGCCTCGGCCAAGGGTCACCTGACCGGCTCGCTCGCGCTGGGGCTCGAGAGCTCGATCAGCCGGATGCACCGGATCGGCCGGGCCGAGCTGCTGCTCGGCGAGGTGCCGGGACTCGACGAGCTCGTCGCGCAGTGCGAAGCGGTGACCGCCGACGATGTCGGGCGGGTGATCGACCGGGTGCTGCGCGATCAGCCCCGCACCCTCGCGGCGGTGGGGCCGCTGTCGGCCGACCGTCTGCGAGCGGGCTGACGGCGGCGCCGCGGCCACGAGGCCGTCGACGCCCCGACGGCGCGCGGTGACCCTCACCTAGGTGGCTGGTGTCGAACGGGGTCCGTTCGACGTGGGGATGGGTGGGTTGAG
>BTUT01000648.1:0-1746 GCA_045862935.1 Acidimicrobiia bacterium | reverse complement strand
CCGTGTCGGCGGGCACGCGCGTGTTCCTCACCTTCGACGACGGTCCCGATCCCACCTACACCCCGCAGGTGCTCGACGTGCTCCGGGCCCACGGCGTGCGGGCCACGTTCTGCATGGTCGGCCGCTACGCCCTCGCCGCGCCCGGGCTCGTGCAACGGATCCGGGACGAAGGGCATGCCCTGTGCAACCACACCGCGAGCCACACCGCCCTCGACACGCGGTCGACCGCGCGCGTCGAAGCCGAGGTCTCGGGCGGGAGTGACGCCATCGCGAGCGCCGCCGGGGTGCGGCCGGGTCTCATCCGCTTCCCCTATGGGCGGCGCAGCGTGATCGCCGACGAGGTGATCAACCGGTTCGGCCTGCGGGTGCTGCCGTGGACCGTGGACCCGTCCGACTACACCCAGCCCGGCACCGCCACGATCGTCAGCCGGGTCAACCAGAGCGCGCGTCCCGGAGGCATCGTGCTGCTCCACGACGGCGGTGGCAACCGCTCCCAGACGGTCGCGGCGCTCCCGGCGATCATCGAGTCGTTGCGCGGCGCGGGGTACGAGTTCGGAACGCCCTGAGCGCCCGGCTCATCGCGGCGGCGCGGCCCACAGCCAGGCGGCGAGCCCGCACACCGTCGCGACGCCGAGAGCCCAGCCCGCGACCACGTCCCCCGGGCGGTGCACGCCCAGGCCGAGCTGCGAGGTGCCGACGACCACGACGTACCCCGTCGCGCCCGCGATCACCGGCCACCGGCCCCGGGTCGGCCACGCGAGAACGGTGAGCGCGACGGCGAAGGCCATCGACGCGACTGCGTGGCCGCTCGGGAACGCGTACCGGGACGGAACTGCGACCCACGGTCGGACCGACGGTCGATCACGCGTGAACCCCTGCTTGAGCAGCGGGTTCACGACCCACGCCACGGAGGCGGCACCGGCGACGAGGGTGGCCTCCCGCCACCGGCGGCGTCCGGCGAGGAACCCGAACGCGAGGCCGGCCGCGGGTGCGAGGATCCACGCCTCCGCCGTCGCCGCGGCCGCGCGCATCGCGTTGTCGCGCGACGGACCGATCGACGACGTGATCGCACGGAGCGCACGGGCCTCGTACGGGAGCGCATCGGAGAGGGCGACCCACGCCGCCACCACCACGAAGACGGCCGTCGCGGCAGTGGCCGCGACGACGAGTGGGCGACGCCGCAGCCCGGTCACGAGGTCAGGGCCTCCCGAGGTCGGTGACGACGGCTTCAGCCGATCACGCCGTCGGCGCGCAGACGCTCGAGCTCGGCCTCGTCGCATCCGGCACGAGCGCGCAGGACGGCAACAGTGCTCGCCCCGAGGGGCTCGGCGGGCGTGGTCGTGAGGTCCACGTCGTCGATCCGGAACGGGGGTCGCGGGCCGAGGAACCCGGTCGGAGCGGGAGGTGTACCGAACTGGAGCGCCTCGAGTGAGCCCCGGGCCGCGACGTGGGCATCACGGCGCGCGACCCAGGGCGGCTCGACCGGACCGGCCGGGAGGTCGCACGCGTCGAGCGCGGCGAGGCACTCGGCGGTCGAGTGATCCGCGCACCATTGCGCCACCACACCGTAGAGCTGGACGAGGCGATCACCACGGCGCTCGGCCCGGGTGAGGTCGGCGAGGTCGGGGCGTCCCATGTGCCCGCACAGCTCGCGCCACTGACGGTCGTCGGTGAGGACCATCGCCACCGCACCGTCGGCCGTCGCGAACGTCCCGACCGGTCCGGCGCGCAGGTCGACGTTTCCCG
>BTUT01000647.1:0-1747 GCA_045862935.1 Acidimicrobiia bacterium | reverse complement strand
GCGGCTCGTCCCGCGGGATCGTGCGCACGGTGGGCTCCTTGGGGTAGGGCTCCGGTGCCGGGCGCAGCTCCCGGATGTCGCCCGAGCGGTCCGGATCCGCCTTCGTCCGCTCGTAGGGGGTGCGGTACGGCTCTCGCGGGTAGGACGTCTCGGCGGTCTCGTCGTGATCGTCGCCCGGGTACTCGCCGTACCCGTACTCGTACTGGTGCTCCTCGTCGTCCTGGAGCCCCAGGTACACCATCGCCTTGCGCATGAACGATGCCATCGTGTGGTGGGCCCTCCGGGCCGGCCCTCGCGGGGAAGCGCTCTCGGGAAGGTTACCCCTCGGGGTGGGCGCGGCCGCGTACCTCCGGCCGTCCCGGTGACCCTGGCCTCGCGGTCACCCGGTCACGCCGGGCGCTGCCCGAGGAGCACGCGCCCGAGGCGCACGATCGTGGCCCCCTCCTCGATCGCGACCTCGAAGTCGTCGCTCATCCCCATGGAGCACTCCGGGAGGCCCAGGTCGGCCGCGCGCGCCGCCAGCTCCGCGTACCACGGCCGCGGGTCCGCGCCTCGGGGTGGGATCGTCATGAGACCGCCGACGCGCAGCCCCGAGCGGGTCGCCGTGGCGACGAGCGGCGCCACCTCCTCCGGGGCGCAGCCGGCCTTCTGGGGCTCACGCGCGAGGTTCACCTCGATCAGCACCGTCGCGCCGGGGGCGTGCGCGGCGATGCCCTCGACGATGGCCGGCCGGTCGACGGTCTGCCAGCACGACACCCAGGGCGCGAGCGCCTTGACCTTGTTGCGCTGGAGCGGCCCGATGAAGTGCCACGTAGGTGTCCCCCCACCGATCGCATCGACGAGCGCGGGCGCCTTCGCCACCAGCTCCTGCGCCCGGTTCTCGCCGAGGTCGGTGCACCCCGCGGCGAGCAGGGCCCGGATCGTCTCCACGGGCACGGTCTTGGTCGCGGCGACGATCCGCACCGCCCCGGGATCTCGTCGGGCTCGCTGCGCCGCGGCCGCAGCCCTCGCCTGCACCTCGGCCCACGCGGCTGCCACCGCTGCAGCGTCGGTCATCGGACGACCTCAGCTGCCCTTCACCGCCACGAGCGCCTGGCGCCCGGTGGTCCCGTCCCGCCGGTGCGAGAACCACCGGGACGGGTCGGCCGCCGTGCACTCACCAACGTCACGGACGTCGCGCACGCCGGCGGCGTCGAGCGCGGGCCGGGGCGCGCCCGCGCCGGGGGGGGGCGGGCGGGCCCCCACGGTGCGGGCCTCGACCGAGGGGCCGAAGCGGGCGGCGAGCGACGCGAGGTCCACAGGCCCGAACTCGTAGCGATCCGGTCGGATGCACGGTCCGACGACGGCGCGCACGGGCCCCGCGCCCACCGCCCGGAGCGCGGCCACCGCGGCCGGGATCACCCCCGCGAGCAGGCCCTTCCAGCCCGCGTGCACCACACCGATCGCCACCTCGTCGGCGATCGCGATCGGGGCGCAGTCCGCCGTGAGCACGACCAGGGGCACACCGGCCATCGCGGTCACCGCCGCGTCGGCCTCGGGCGGTGGCTCGTCACGCCTCGCACGATCCACCGTGACGACCGCCGCGCCGTGGACCTGGTCGAGGAACCACCACGACGAGGGCTCGGGCAGGCCGAGCCGCTCGGCGACCCGCGAGCGGTTCACCATGACCGCGGCCGGGTCGTCCCCCACGTGACTCGCGAGGTTCAGCGAGTCGTACGGCGCCGCCGACACCCCGCCGCGCCGGCCG
>BTUT01000646.1:0-1751 GCA_045862935.1 Acidimicrobiia bacterium | reverse complement strand
GGATGAGGTCGCTGGTTCGATTCCAGCTAGCCCCACTCGTGAAGAACCTGCGCCGAGGGCTGCTCGTGGCCGGCATCGCCATCCTCGCCGGCGTGGTCGTTCGCGCGCTCGGCCGCGAGAAGGCCGTCCCCACCACCGGCGGCTGGCGCGAGCTCGAGGGTCCGGACCTGCGGTGAGCACCGTGCTCCTGGTGGGCGCGGGCGAGGTCGGGGTGCGGGCCGCGCGCCAGCTGGTCGACACGCCCGGTGTCGAGCGCGTCCTCGTGGCCTCGCGGGACCGCGCTCGGGCCGCGGACGTGGCCGCGGTCCTCGGTCCCGCGGGGGAAGCCCTGTCGGAGGCGTCGCCGGAGGCCGGCGGCTCCGTCGGGGGTGACGGCGGGCGCGGTGGCGACCGTCCGGTGATCGACGGCGGGGTGGCGGTGGTCGCCGTCGCCACGACCGAGCCTCGCGCCGGTGAGTGGAGCGCGGCCGCGGTCGACGCCGGGGTCCCGGTGGCCACGATCGCGGAAGGGGTGTCGAGCGAGCTCGAGGCGCGGGCGCTCACCGCCGGGGTGACGATCGCGACGGGCTGCGGGCTCGCTCCGGGCCTCGCCGACGTGCTCGCGCGCCACGCCGCCGCCACGTTCGACGCGGTCGACGAGGTGCACCTCGCTCGCGTGGGTGCGAGCGGTGGGGCGTGCGCGGAGTCGGTGCGCGACGCGCGACGCGCGACGCCCGGCGAGTGGCGCGACGGCGGGTGGCGAGCGGACCGCGCGTTCGGTCCCGAGCTCCTGTGGTTCCCCGAGCCGATCGGCGCACGCGAGTGCCAGCTGGTGAAGAGCGGGGTGCTCGCCGCGGTCGCGACCGTGCCCGGGGCCCGCCACGTCACGATGCGTCACGGTGCCCCGCCTGCCACGGGCCGGTTCCGGGGGTGGATGCGACGCGACCCGGTCGACGAGGGCTGGGGCGCGGCCCGGGTGGAGGTCACCGGGTGGCGCGACGGCGTGGCGGGATCGGTGGTGTACGGCGTGGTGGACCGCGCGGCGGTCGTCGCGGGGGTGGTGCTCGCCGTGGCCGCGGGGGCCCTGGTCGGGTTGGTGGACGTCGGGCTCGACGCGCGGGCCGGGGCCGCGCCCCTCGGTGCGTTGGCCGCACCGGTGCCGTTCCTCCATGAGCTCGCTCGCCGTGGGGTGAAGGCCGCCGCATTCGAGGGCGTGGTGCCGGCGTCCTGACCCCGGGCCGAGGGCGAAAAGGGGTCAAGGTCGCGGCCCGAGGTGCCGACCCCAGACCGTATGGCGCAGAGCGGCACTCCGACGGCGGGCTGGTACGCGGACCCGTCCGGTCAGCACCAGGCCCGCTTCTGGGACGGAGCCTGCTGGACCGAGCAGATCCGCGACGACCTCGGGGAGCCGTTGCCGCACGAGGCTCCGCACGCGGCCGCGGCCACCGTGGCCGGAGTCGCCGCGGCCGTGGCGGCGGTGGCCGCCGCCGACGTGCCCCCGTCGGGCGTCGCCACTGCAGACCTCGCCGGCTCCGGTGTGGGGGGACCCTTCGCGGCCGGGACCGCCGCGGAGGGGTCGTTCGTGGTCGACTACGGCACCGATCCGTGGGATGCCGCATCGGCCGCGGCGCCCGTGGTCGAGCCCGCCGTGGCGCCGGTGGTCGAACCGGCAGGGGGCTTCGGCGCCGACCCGTGGGGTGGGGCGCCGGTGGTCGAGCCGGCAGGGGGCTTCGGCGCCGACCCGTGGGGTGGGGCGCCGGTGGTCGAGCCGG
>BTUT01000645.1:0-1769 GCA_045862935.1 Acidimicrobiia bacterium | reverse complement strand
CGAGCCGCCCACGACGTAGGCACCGGACCGCCACTTGTGCGCGTCCGGGGTGCGCTCGGGCAACCAGGCCGCGACGTCCGCGGACGTGGTGGCGAAGGTGCGCGGCGGAGCCTCGTCGCCGGACACCGCGATGCCGATGTCGACGACGCGCACCGTGCCCGCGAGGGTGCGCCCGGGCTCGAAGCACAACCCCGGCTTCAACGCCGCGAAGCACACCGTCTCGTCGGCCTGCACCGCGACGCCGCGCACCTCGCCGGTGAGCCCGTCGACCCCCGAGGGGATGTCGATCGCGACGACTGGCGCCGACTGTCGCGCGAAGCACTCGGCGACCGCGCGCGCGTCCCCCGTCAGCTCGCCGGTGAAGCCCGTCCCGTACATCGCGTCCACCAGCGCGTGGGCGCGGCGCGCCGCGGCGTGCAGCGCGGCCTCGGGCACGCCTTCGCCGACGCGGAACACGTCCACGCGGGCCCCCCATCCCCGGAGCACCCGCGCCACGACCAGCCCGTCGCCGCCGTTGTTGCCCTTCCCGCACGCGATCACCGCGCGCACCCCGTAGGTCCGCGCGAGGCGGCGACGCACGGTCCAGGCCACCGCGCGCCCCGCCCGATCCATGAGGGTCGCCTCCGGCGTGCCGGCGGCGATCGCGCGACGGTCGGCCGCGCCCATCTCCGCGGGAGTGAGGACGGGGTCCACGCGACTCGCCCCGCTCAGCCGAGCGCCACGGCGACGGCCAGCGCCATCGAGTCGGTGTGGGTGAGCGTGAGCCGCCACTCCTTCACACCGCGGTCGGCGGCGAGCGCGGCTGCCTTCCCGTGGAGCGCGAGGGTGGGCTCCCCGCTGGCGAGCCGGACCACCTCGACGTCGCGCAACGCGAACTTCCACAGGCCCACACCCAACGCCTTCATCACCGCCTCCTTCGCGCCGAACCGCGCCGCGAGGCTCTTCGTCGGGTCCTTGAAGCGTCCGGCGTACGCGCGCTCGGCGTCGGAGAACAACCGCTCCCCGAGACGGGGCTGGCGCCCCAGGGCGAGACGGAAGCGCGCCACCTCGACGAGGTCGCTGCCGATGCCGATCACTCCCGGCACGGCGGCCGTCAGCGCGTCCGCCAGTGCTCCGCGAGCACCACGACGGGCTCGGTGAGGAGCTCGACGACGCCCACCGACGCGAGGCGCTCGTCGTCGAAGGTGGCCTCGGTCTCGGTCACCGCGTCGACGAGCGCGGCGTACCGGCCCTGGTAGCCCTCCAGCACGGCCCGCATCTTCACGGCCGGGAGGCGCTCGGCGAACCGCACGTGCAGCAGCGTGACGCCGACGGTCTGGTTGTGCTTCACCTCGGGGACCATCACGATCGTGCGGCCGTCGCGGCGACCCCGCACGGCCGTGACCTCACGCTGGGTCGCGACCCGGTGCTTCGTGCCGGTGAGGCGCGGATCGACGTCGGTGCGCGACGCCAGCCCCACCGCCACCCCGCCCCGGTCCACCACGTGGACGGTGGCGTCGGTCGCGCTCGGGTCGCCCTCGATGCGGTAGCGGGTGAACCCCGTGACCTCCTCCACGGCGACGTCGAGCTCCACGAGGGTCCGCAGGGCGCGGTAGCTGAGCCCGTCGCGCGGGGTGCCGGCCGCGAGCGCCCCGGCGACCAGGGGGACGTGGAGGAGTGACTCGTCGGAGCGTGAGATGCCCACCGTCACCGTCTTGGCCTGGTGCTTGATGGCGTCGACCGGGCGGGTGAGCTCCTCGATCCCCCGGGTGAGCGCGGCCGTGAGGTCC
>BTUT01000644.1:0-1782 GCA_045862935.1 Acidimicrobiia bacterium | reverse complement strand
GCCCGGCCGAGACCTCCGGCCGCGCCGGTGATCACGAGCGGTCCCGATGCGGGAGCGGATGCTCGCGGCGAAGCGGCGTCCGGACGGGTGAGTGGTGTGGTCATCGAGGTACTCCTCGTCGTTCTTGGAGTTGGCTGCGAACGGTGCGCCGGAACCAGGCCACGGAGATGGCGATGAGCGCGACCGGGACGGCGACGGACAGGAACGTGTTGGTGACGACGTACGCGTTCACCGACAGGTTGAGGAGGAGCCACAGGCCGACGGTCGCGTGTACGAGGCCGACGAGCCCCCACATGAGCGACATCCTCCGGAGGGCGCGACGGACGCGGTGGTGTTCCAGGGTCGGAGCCGGGAGGTCACAGAAGTCGTCGGCGAAGCGCCGCGCGAGGGGCCGGTCGACGGCGGCGGACACGAGGAACGCGGTGGCGGATCCGTAGCCGCCGATCGAGCCCTGCAGGAAGTACACGAACGTGCTCCCCGCCGCGAGGGAGATGAGCGAGCGGAGGACGAGCCGCGTCGTCGAGAGGACCGACAGTCCGGTGATCCGTCGGCGCGTCGCCCAGCGGCGGGCCGCGGTGAGCACCGTCCAGACGAGCGCTCCGACGATGGCGACCGTGGCGCTCACGAGGTTGCCGAGCACCAGGATGAGGACCGCGGGAACGATCGTTGCCTCGACGGCCTGGGGTACGACGCGGCGCGCGACCTGTCCCAGTGTCGGGAGCTGGTGGCCCAATCGGGCGCGCACCAGCGGGAGCTCGGGAGCGTCCGGGATCGTGGCGGGAGGCGGGAGGAGCACGGCGACCATCGGGGAGTCCTCGGTGGGGAAGCGCGCCGCGGGGGTTGCTGCGGGGCGCGCTGACCGTACGAAGACCGGTGTCGTGATCCAATGGCGTCACCCGGCGTCTTCTCCCTGGGGCTAACCCCCGCGCGCGGGATCGGCGCTCAGTACTGCGGGATCGAGGGTGCGCTCGGGTGGTCGGGATCGAGCGCGGGATCGTCGGCGGGCAACGTCCCCTCGAACCACGGGTCACGCTTCCAGTCGGGCACCGGCGGCTCGTGGTGCCCGTCGGGCACGAACGGTGACCGGTCGACCTTCTCGTAGTGGTGCACGTAGCGCCGGCAGTTCGCGAACACGGACCCGGCCCGGATGCGCATCACCATGATCGCGCCGGCGAACGACGCGAGGAGCGGGTCCTCGGCGTCGAGGCTCGCGGTGCCGTGGACCCGCAAGCGGGTGCCGGTCTCGAAGTCGACGAACAGCAGGCCGACGCTCGGGTGGGCGAGCAGGTTGCCCGTCGTGAGGAACATGCCGTTGCCGTCGTAGACCGGGAGCGCGATCGTCGTCTCGTCGACGACTCGGACGAAGCCGGGATCGCCGCCCTTGTACGAGCAGGTGGGCTGGCCGGTGTCGTCGACGGTCGCGACGAACACCATGTCGCGCGCTTCGACGAACCGGCGGTGCTCCGGGCTGATCCGGTCGCCGGAGCCCACGGCGAGACGGTCGGCGAGACGCCGGGTGTCGAAGCGGTCCTGGAGCTCGCGCTGGGTGGGGCGATACTCGTGGGTCATGGCGCGCGCAACGTAGCCCGATCGACGGCCGGGGCACAGCGACGCCGGGAGCGCCGGAGCCGTGCCTCGCGGTCGCGCGACCGTACGATGCGCGCGATGCGCAGAGCGGGTGGGCGGAGGGCGCTCGGACTTCGCGGAGCCGTCACCGTCCTGGTCGTGGCGGTGCTGCTCCCGGTCGCCGCCGAGCCGAGCGGAGCGGGCTGGGGGAGCCCC
>BTUT01000643.1:0-1782 GCA_045862935.1 Acidimicrobiia bacterium | reverse complement strand
CCATGCTCGTCTGGCCGTGGCGGAGCCCCGCGATCGTCATGCGGTGGAACGGCCAGGCGCACCAGAAGGTCACGGGCGTGGCCAGGACGAGCGCGAGCCACTGCCACCCGTCGAACGCCAGCGCCGGGATCATCGAGACCAGCACGATCGGGACCGTGAGCGCCACGGCCGCCCACAGTCGCGGGCGCACCTCGGCGAGCTCGCGATCGACGATCCCGGACGCGTCCGCCTCGTCGGGAACGGCGTACCCGAGGTCGGTGATGGTGTGCACGACGGCGTCGATCCCCGTCGCCCGGGGGTCGTAGAGCACGGTGGCCCGGCGGGTGCCGAAGTTCACCGTGGCCTCGGACACGCCCGGCTGGCGCCGGAGCTGCTCCTCGATGCGGGCCGCACACGACGCGCAGCTCATCCCCTCGACGGGCAGGTCGCAGCGGTCGACGACGGCGTCGTCGGTCCGGTGGGGGGTTCCGGTGTCGACTCGGGCCATGGCACGCTCCTCACCCCCATCTTCGCAGCCTCCGCACGTCCGGCGGCATGCCAGACTGCTGGGATGCCGCCCGAGAAGCTCCACTGGAAGCACCTCTACGAGGAGATCGTGACCACCGGCCTCTGCACGGGTTGCGCCGGCTGCGTGGTCGCCTGTCCGCACGACGTCCTCGGGTACCGCGACGACCAGGGCATCTACAAGCCGATCCACCTCGAGGAGGGTTGGGCACCCGACAACTGCAGCCACGGCGAGAAGGGCTGCACGGCGTGCACGCGGAGCTGCCCGCGCTTCCGGGACTGGGAGCCCGACGTCGACGAGTTCCTCTTCGGTCGGACGCGTGAGGCCGACGAGGTCTCGGGCCTCTACAAGGACATCCTGCTGACCCGCGCGGCCGACCCGATGATCCACGACGTCGGTCAGGACGGCGGGCTCGTGTCGGCCATCCTCATCTACTGCCTCGAGCACGACATCATCGACGCCGCGCTCGTGTCCTACCTCGAAGGCGACGGGTCGACGTGGAAGGCGGTGCCGGGGGTGGCCCGGACCCGCGACGACGTCATCGCGTCGGCCGGGAGCCGCTACACCTACTCCGCGAACACGCTGGCCTACAAGGACGCGATCGACGGCGGCGCGGAGCGCATCGCGCTGGTCGGGATGAGCTGCATGTCTTCGGTGCCCCCGGTGATGAAGCAGCGCAAGGTCGGCAAGATCGCCCGCCGCCTGTCACTCAACATCGGCCTGCTGTGCTCGAAGACGTTCGACGACGCGATCTTCGACGAGCTCTTCGACGCGAAGTACGGCCTGAAGCGCGCCGACATCAAGAAGATGAACATCAAGGGCGTCTTCCAGATCTGGATGCACAACGGCGACTACCACGAGATCCCGCTGAAGGAGTGCCACGCGTGGACCCGTGAGGGTTGCAACATGTGCCCCGACTTCGCCGCGGAGCACGCCGACATCTCGACCGGGGGGATCGGCGCGTTCAACGACTGGACGCTGACCATCGTGCGCACCGACGTCGGGCGCGAGATCCTCGACGGCATGATCGCCGAGGGGTGGATCGAGACCCGTCCCGGCGACGACGACCCCGGTGCGATCGAGCTGATGCACAAGCTCGCCAAGAAGTCGCGCAAGCGCTGGCCCGAGTTCGCGATCGACGCACCGCGTCGGATCGGCACCTGAGCCCGCGCGGCGACGGCCCCCGCATGGCCCGCCGCGGGCGCGTCGGGCGCGTCCGCGCCGGGCGACTCAGGCGGGCGCTCCCACCCGTCGGTGACGACGTCGTCGACGTCGAG
>BTUT01000642.1:0-1786 GCA_045862935.1 Acidimicrobiia bacterium | reverse complement strand
TCGGGCTTCGCGCCGGCCTCGAAGTCGTCGCCGAACACGATCTGCCCGTCCGACACGCGGCGAACCCGCACGTTGTCGATCCCCCACGACTCGTTGCCCACGCCTTCCAAGCCGCCATCCGAAAAATGCAGCGTCGTCGTCGCCCCGCTGGGCGTGAACCGCTCGCTGATGTTCCGGTAGATCGCGTCGGGATAGGCCGTCCAGAACCCCAACTCGCTCCGCGCCGCCGACGCCGACAACGTCACCGCGCCCGTCTGCGCCAGGTCGGGCACGACCACCTGCGCCCGCGTTCGATCGCCGCTCACCGCCGTCGGATACGCGATCGCCGTCCCCGCATTCCCCGCCGCATCCCGCGTCGGGAAGAGGAATGGCGTACCCATCGTGAAGCTCGTCCCCACGAGCTCGATCGTCTGCGCCACGTTGGCCGACGCCGTGCCCGGCACGTGCGGCGTCCCGTCGCGGGCGGTCGATGCGATGCCCGTAAGCGTCGGCGGCGGCAGCGTCACGCTCGCCGCGAGGTCGAGGGCGTGGACGACTCCGGTTCGGTAGGAGGAGACGAGCAGGCGTTGGCTGTTGTCGAAGGCCAGGCCGGTGATGTCGGTGGACAGGTTGTGGGGGGCGAGGTCGATCTGGCGGATGAGGGCGCCGGTCGTCGGGTTGAGTTCGGCGACCAAGGGCGCGTTGCTCGCGCCGACCCACAGGTTGCCGGTCGCCGGATGGAACGCCAGGCCGCCGGCATCTTGTCCGCCCGTGGGCAAGGTCGTGGCGAAGGCCCGGATCCGCGCGCCGGTGGCCGGGTCGATCTCGACCACTTCGTCGGGACTCGTGTCGAGGACGTACAAGTGCCCGCCGCCCGCCGGATCGTAGGCCACCGCGACCGGATCGAGGTTCTCGGAGAGCGTGAGCGTCGCCGTCACCGTGCCGTCGGCCGGGTTGAGGGCCATGATCCGGTCGGGGAAGAAGTTCCAACTGCTCACCAAGAGGTGCCCCGCCGGAACGGCCACGCCATTGAGCGTCATCCCCGCCGTCAGCACGGCCAGACCCGTGCCGTTCGCGCCGCCGCCCGGAATCGGCCACGTGGCCAAGGTCGCGCCCGTCGCCGCGTCGATCTTGCGGACTTCGCCCCCGAGCGTCGCGACCCACAGATTCGCCCCGTCCGCGGCCACGTCGCGCAAGTCGCCCGCCGCCGGGTGCAGGAAGTTCACCGCCAAAGGCGCGCTCGTCCCGCCGACCGTCGTGGTCGTCAGATTCCCCACGCCGTGCGCGGGCAGCGCCAGGTCCACACCGTCGCCCGGATGCACGAAGCCCCAGAACACGTTCGGACCGCTCGTCCCGTCGGCGTCGACGATCGTGCCGCCGTCGATCGCGTACTGGCTGCCGTTGCCTTCCACGAACCCCCGGCCGCGAATCCGCAGCGAACCCGCGCCGTTGAAACTCCACGAGTCGACGACCGGCACGATCTGGAGCGTCGGCGCGAACGCCGAACCGACCACCTCGAGCGCGAACGCGCCGCTGAAGTAGTTCGGAATCTGCACGGTGAGCTGCGTCCCCGTCGCGTCCACGAAGTTCGCCGCCAGCAACTGCCGCTGCACCGCGCCCACGTTGTAGTCGTACCACGTGCCGATCACGTCCGTGCTCAAGGACAGCCCGCTCCCCGCGAGCGTGACCATCTGGCCCGGATTGGCCGAGGCCAGCCCGGCGTTGGCCGGCGTCCCGCTGGCCGCCGTGCTCGTAAGCTGCGTGTACCCGACGGAATACGGCGCGCTCGTCCCGCCGTTGGTCGTGA
>BTUT01000641.1:0-1795 GCA_045862935.1 Acidimicrobiia bacterium | reverse complement strand
GCGGGGCGCACCGCTGGAGCCCTTCCGGGCGCCGACGAGCACGCTCACCGCCTCGAACACCCCGCAGGTCGAGAAGGGGATCGCGCGGGTGACGAAGCGCCTGGACAAGCTGGTCGATCTCGCGGAACGGGTCGAACGGCTCAGCATCGACGACGACGCCCTCGTGGCGCTGCTCACGACGGCCCTCATGGTCAAGGGCTACTCGCCGGAGCAGATCATCGTCGACGGGCTCATGGGCCAGGGGTTGGTCCTGACCGGGAAGTCGGGTCTGTGGACCGACGTGAAGATCGTCGACGAGAACGGCAAGACCATCAAGCCCGACGGCGTCGTGGAATCGGACGACACGACCGAAGTCAAGGCCGAGCTCGACCAGTTCGTCGACACCATCCTCGACACCGTTGCCGGGCTCGACCCGCGCAGCGTTGCCGATCTCGAGATCGAGAAGCCACGGGACGTCCGGGTGACGATGCGGTTCACCAACCCGAAGGGCGACGCGAGCGAGGTCCGGGCCGTCGGCGTACTGGGAGCGCCGCGTGACGGTGGGGTCGATCCCGATCGGTACCTGGCGGGCGGAGCCACCGGGACGATGGACTTCTCCGGGTCCTGCGGGAGCGAGAGGTTCCGGGCCAGCGGGCCGGTCAACCTCGGCCTGGCCGGCCCGGTCACCGCCGGCGAGGCGCACGTGAAGGTCGCGTTCACCAGCATCAGCCTCGGCGGGGACCTCCCGAAGGGGTGCTTCGGCAACCTCGACCTCGTCGAGGCCGTTCTGTTGCAGGCGACGTTCCCGCCGGTGCCGGTCGAGGTCATCCGCGGGAAGCTCCAGGGAGGCCGGTACTCCGCTCCGGTGTCGCTGGAGGGATCGAGCGGATCGGTGGAGATCGCGGTTGAGTAGCGTCGGGGTCCGTGGCGCTCCCCGTCCCACCGCCGGTGTCGCCGATGCTGGCGAAGGCGAGCCGGTCCCTGCCCGACGGAGACGGGTGGTCGTTCGAGCCGAAGTTCGACGGGTTCCGCTGCATCGTGTTTCGCGATGGCGACGACCTGGAGCTCGGGAGCCGCAACGAGCGGCCGCTCACCCGGTACTTCCCGGAGATCGTGGCTCCGTTGCGCGCGGTGTTGCCCGAGCGGGTGGTGGTCGACGGCGAGCTCGTGGTCGTCGCGGCGCACGGGTTGGACTTCGACCTCCTCTCGCTGCGGATCCACCCGGCGGCGAGCCGCATCGCCAAGCTCGCGGCCGAGATCCCGGTGAGCTTCGTGGGCTTCGACCTGCTCGCCGAGGGTGACGACGACCTCCGCGGGCTGCCGTTCGCGCAGCGTCGAGCACGGCTGGAGGGTGTGCTGCGGCCCGCACCGCCGTCGGTGTACCTGTGCCCGGCCACGACCGACCGCGCGCTCGGTGCGATGTGGTTCGAGCACTTCGAGGGCGCCGGGCTCGACGGCGTGATCGCCAAGCCGCTCGACGGACCGTACCGTGAGGGTGAGCGCGCGATGGTGAAGGTGAAGCACCAGCGCACCGCCGATTGCGTCGTCGCGGGGAGCCGAGTCCACAAGCAGGGTGGGGTGGGCTCGCTGCTGCTCGGGTTGTTCGACGCCGCGGGCACGCTCCACCACGTGGGGGTCGCCAGCAGCTTCGCCGCGCCGCTCCGGACGCAGCTCGAGGCCGACCTCGCGCCGTACCGCGACCGCGCGCTCGACGACCACCCGTGGGCCGAGTGGGCGTCGCCGGCGCGCGAGGTGACCGACGGTGGGCGGATGCCGGGCGGCCTCTCGCGCTGGAGCGCGGGCAAGGATCTCTCGT
>BTUT01000640.1:0-1795 GCA_045862935.1 Acidimicrobiia bacterium | reverse complement strand
TGCCTATCGAGCGGGTCGGGGCTGTTGCCGACGGCTCCCAGGACGGCGTGGCCACCCGCGCGGCTCACTGCGGCGACCACGTCTCGGCAGTGGGTGAAGGCGAAGATGGGGTACTCGATCCCGAAGAGGTCGCACGCGCGGGTGTGCACCGGTGGCTCCTGTGGTCGCTCGTGCCGCACGGTCGCGCCGGACGGTCGGGTCCGAAGGTAGACAATCGTCAGGGCACGAGGCCGCTGCACGTTCGCCGGCTCTCCCACTCCGCCGCGTCGGCGGCGGCCGCGTCGCCCTGGAGGGGGACAGGGATCCCCCGGGTGATCCGCGCGGGCACCCACGAGTACGTGTCGACCTCGCGGCCCGTCGCCGTGACGAGCAGCACCCCGCTGCGCCCCGACTCCCCGTCCTCCCGGAAGTACACGAAGTTCCCGAGCCCGTAGGCCACGAACGCGTCCTCGACCCGTCCCGCACCGAACACGCGGTGCGCGTGGCTCCCGACCACCACGTCGGCGCCCGCCGCGATGAGCGCCTTCGCGAGCTCCTGCTGGCGGGGAGAGGCGCAGCGCGTCTCCTCGACCCCCCAGTGCAAGAAGACGACGAGCGTGTCGGTGTCCGCCCGCGCCGCGTCCACGGCCGCGACGAGCCGGGCCGGATCGATCGAGAAGGCGACCCCCGGTCTCGTGTCGGTCGCCGTCCACGCGTCGACGAGCCCGGGCTCGAGCCAGTCGAGGGCGCCGAAGATCGTGATCCGCTGGCCCTTGATCGTGGTCCGGTACGGCCGGAAAGCCTCCGTCACGTTCCGGCCCAGCCCGACGACCGGGAAGCGGGCCGCCTCGATCGCGTCGAACGTGTCCTGCATCCCGACGGGCCCGAAGTCGAGCACGTGGTTGTTCGCCATGTTCACGACGTCGACGCCCGCGGCCTTCAGCGCGGTGAACGTGACCGCGGGGGATCGGAAGTGGTAGCTCTTCCCGGGAACCGGCTCGCCGCGCTCGGTGACCGCGGTCTCGAGGTTGACCATGGCGAGGTCCGCACCCGTGAGCACCGGTGCGATCGGCGCGAGGACGCCTCGCGGGTCCGCCTCGACCTGATCGGCCAGGACCGGCTCCCCGGTCGAGACCGTGCCGGGCTCGGTGAGCTGCTGATCCGCGAAGTGGACGTCACCCGCGAAGGCGAACGTCACCGGCTCACCGCTGCCGCGCGGCCCCCGCGCGGGCGTCGAGCCGGGGTGCGTCCCGGTCGACGGCTCCGAGCCGCTGGCCGTGGCCGACACACCGCCGCCTCCGCCGTGGCGGGCCACGCCCGAATCGGTGCCCCGGTCGGTGGTCGCGACCAGGGCACCCACCGCCAGCACTCCTGCCGCGACCGCCCCGACGACGACGGTGCGGCCTCGTGTCACGGGCCGATCCCCGACGGCCCGTCAGGGCCCGAAGTACGTCAGGTTGGGACTCTCGAGCGTCGGCGGGTAGGGGTTCACGGGGATGCACACCATGGGCTTGCCCGGCTGGCCCCACTTCGGGACGAACTTGCCCTTCTCCACCACGACGTACGCCACGCAGTTGGTCTCACCCGGCGCCGCCGGCCCGTGCGCGGTCTTCCAGTTCACCGGGTCCATCATCGAGTCGGCGGTCCAGTCGGTGATCGAGTTGATCGCATCCACGACCGACTTCTGGGTGAACTTCTTTCCCGCGTCCTCGATCCCCCGCACGAGCAGGCGCGCACCGATCCAGCCCACGAGGTAGTTCTCACTCGGCGTGTAGCCCTTGGCCTTCATCGCCTTGAGGAACTCCGTCATGCCCGG
>BTUT01000639.1:0-1797 GCA_045862935.1 Acidimicrobiia bacterium | reverse complement strand
CGGTGGTGAAGGCGCTCACCGACGTCGAGACGCTCGGGGGCACGACGGTCATCAACAGCGACAAGACGGGCACGCTGACCATGAACGCGATGACCGCGACGACGATGCGCGCCGACGGTCGGTGGTTCCGGATCGAGGGTGGCGGCTACGAGAAGGCGGGAGCGATCCTGGGGGTGGCGGGTGGTTCGGTGCCCGACTTCTCGCGGCTCGCGCTCGGCCTCGTGCTCTCGTGCGACGCCAGCGTCGGTGACGACGGCTCCGTGATCGGCGATCCGACCGA
Organism: Acidimicrobiia bacterium; assembly: GCA_045862935.1. Classification (GTDB taxonomy): domain Bacteria; phylum Actinomycetota; class Acidimicrobiia; order IMCC26256; family PALSA-555; genus CAIUKV01. The sequence continues at coordinate 1,517 of BTUT01000639.1, read as the reverse complement.
AGCCGCCTTCGTGGTCCTCGCCGCCAAAATGGGGGTGAGCGCGGAGGAGACGCGCGCCGCGCTGCCGCGCCGCGCCGAGGTGCCCTTCGACTCGGACTACAAGTTCATGGCGACGTTCCACGATCGTCCCGACTGGGTCAGCGGCGGGGTCCTGCGCGATCCCCACTTCATGACCGTGAAGGGTGCGCCCGACGTCGTGATCGACCGGTGCAGTCACGCGCTCGAGCACGGCGAGCAGGTTCCCCTGGCCGGAGTGCGCGACGAGCTCCTCGCCGCCAACCAGGAGATGTCGGAGAAGGGGCTCCGGGTGCTGGCGTTCGCGGTCCGCGACGTCGACGAGGACGCCATGGCGCGAGCCGGCACCGATCCGATGGCCGAGGTCGAAGGCCTGCTGCTCGTGGCGCTGGTGGGCATCATCGACCCGTTGCGGGCCGAGGCCAAGCGGGCCGTGCGCGTCGCGCTCGACGCCGGGATCGACGTGCGCATGATCACCGGCGACCACACGGTGACGGCCCGCGCCATCGCCGATCAGCTCGAGCTCGGCCCCGGCCTCATCACGGGCACCGAGCTCCAGCAGCTCTCCGACACCGAGGTCATCGAACGTCTCCCGCAGCTGCACGTGTTCGGGCGGGTCGCGCCGGAGGACAAGGTCCGGCTCGCGCGGCTGATGCAGGAGTCGGGCGAGGTCGTGGCCATGACCGGAGATGCGGTCAACGACGCGGCGGCGCTGAAGCAGGCCGACATCGGGGTCGCCATGGGGAGCGGCTCGGAGGTGTCGAAGCAGGCGGCCAAGATCGTGCTCACCGACGACAACTTCGCCACCCTCGTGCGCGCGGTGGACCTCGGTCGCGACATCTACCGGCGCATCACGTCCTACGTGAAGCTCCAGCTCACGGTGCTGTCCTCGGTGCTGCAGCTCATGCTGCTCGCGACGATCCTCAACATCAACGGCGGCGTCGCTCTGTTCCCGATGCAGCTGCTGTTCTGCAAGTTCTTCGTCGTGGTCATGGTCGTCGTCGGCTTCATCGTCGACGTCCCCGACCCGAGCGTGATGCGGAGGCCGCCGCGCCGGCCGGGCACGCGGATCGTCACGTCGCCCCAGGTGGTGCGGTGGATCGTCAGCGGCTTCGTCATCGCCGGGCTCGCGCTCGCCGTGCTCGAATGGGGGCCGGGCGACCCGAGCACCGATCACGCCTCGGTCTCGATGACCATGGCCTTCGGGATCGTGGCCCTGAGCGCGGTGAACGTCGGCTTGGTGATGCGGCGCGAGCGGGAGGCTCCGTGGTCCTCCCCGGTGTTCCCCTACCTCGGCTGCATCATGGCCGGCTGGGGCCTCACCTGGGCCGCCGTCGAACTCGGGATGTTCCAGCGGCTCCTCGACACCACGAGCCTCACCGGTGGTCAGTGGGTGGTCGTGATCGCACTGTCACTCGTGGCCCCGATCCTCGTGGGTGTCGACAAGGCCCTCCAGCACCGGCGCGCGGGATCGTCCGACTGACCCCGGGGTCGATCAGCGC
>BTUT01000638.1:0-1811 GCA_045862935.1 Acidimicrobiia bacterium | reverse complement strand
GATCTCGGGTGCTTCCACGTCGTACTCGTCGGTGATCTCGCCGACGATCTCCTCGAGCACGTCCTCGAGCGTGACGAGGCCGGCGGTGTCACCGTGCTCGTCGACCACGATCGCCATGTGGAACTTGCGCTGCTGCATCTCGCGCAGGAGCTCCGCCACGCGCTTGCCCTCGGGTACGAACACGGCCGGGCGCACCGAGCCACGAATGGACTCGCGCTGCTCACCGTGGCGCGCGCGCGCGACGAGGTCCTTGAGGTACACGAGACCGGCGATGTGATCGGTGCTGCCCTCGTACGCGGGGATGCGCGAGTAGCCGGCGTCGATCGCCGTGCGGACGGCTTCCTCCACCGTCGCCCCGGCCTCGATGACCTGCATGTCGGGCCGCGGTGTCATCACCTCACGCACCACCGTGTCGCCGAACTCGAAGATCGAGTGGATCAGCTCCCGCTCCTCGAGCTCGATCGACTCCTCCTCCGCGGCGACGTCGGCCATCGCGCGCAGGTCCTCCTCCGTGGCGAACGGACCCGCCTTGAGGCCCTTGCCGGGCATCACGACGTTGGCCAGGCCGATCAGGCCGCGGGTCAGCCAGCGCAGCGGCCCGAAGTTCGTCACCGCGTACAGGAAGCCCGACGTGCGCAGCGCCGCACGGTCGGTGTGCTGGATCGCGTAGGTCTTGGGCACCACCTCGGCCACCACGAAGAACAGGACGAGCTGCACCACGAGGCCGACCACGATGCCGATCGCACCGAGCTGGCGGTCGAGGAGGATGCCGAGGAGGTATGCGCTCGTCAGCTGGGCGACCAGCGCGAGCAGCAGCAGGCTGTTGATCGTGCGCTCCGGGTGCTCGAGCATCCGCGCGAGCTTGTCGGCCCCTCGGCGCCCTTCGTCGGCCAGGGAGAGCGCACGCACGAGGTTCATCCGCGAGAACGCCATCTCGGCGAGTGAGATCAGGATCGACGCGACGAACAGCGCCACGACGAGGACGAGGACCAACCAGTCGCTACCGCTCACCGCGGGCCTCCCGTGCGGGCGGTGGTGGCATCGAGCCGGCGGCGAACGACTCGAGGACCTCGCGCTCGCGGCGTTGCATCCGCGCCGCGTCGTCGGGCTCGGCGTGGTCGTAGCCGAAGAGGTGCAGCGTCCCGTGGACCACCAGGAGCGCGAGCTCGTCGTCGAGGGCCACACCGCGCGCGTCGGCTTGGCGCGCCGCCACCTCGGGACAGATCACGACGTCGCCGATCGCCAGGGGCGGCTCGAGCGGCTCGCTCGCCGATCCCGGCCCGCGCCCGCCCTGATCGGGAGAGCGGCCGACGGGGATCTCCTCCTCGAGCGGGAACGCGAGCACGTCGGTGGGACCGTCGCCGCCCAGGTGCTGCGCGTTGAGATCGGTGATCGTCGCCCGATCGACGAAGATCACGGCCATCTCGGCGTCGCTCGGGGCGCGCTCGGCGTCGAGCACGTGCTCGGCGAGGCGGACCCACCTCAGGACCTCGATCTCCACGGACGTCTGCTCGTCGACTCCGTGGGCGCGCGGCTCGTGTCGTGGGATCACGGGCGCGACCGTTCGTACGCGTCGACGATGTCCTGCACGATCCGATGTCGCACGACGTCGGCCGAGCCCAGGTCCACGAACGCCACGCCTCCGATCCCGTCGAGGACCGCGCGCACCCCGAGCAGTCCCGAGCGGTTCCGTCCCTCCGCGAGGTCGATCTGGGTGACGTCGCCGGTGATCACCATGCGCGAGCCGAACCCCAGCCGCGTGAGGAACATCTTCATCTGCTCCGGCGTGGTGTTCTGCGCCTCGTCGAGGA
>BTUT01000637.1:0-1820 GCA_045862935.1 Acidimicrobiia bacterium | reverse complement strand
CCTGAGCGGCACGAAGATGTTCGTCATCGACGGGCACGTCGCGAACACCGTCGTGGTCGTGGCCCGCCAGGCCGGCACCACCGGCGAGGACGGCATCGGCTTCTTCGTGGTCGACGGCGACGCCAGCGGTCTCACCCGCACGCCGCTCGCGACGATGGACCAGACCCGCAAGCAGGCGCGGCTCGACTTCGACGGGGTGACCGCCCGTCCGCTCGGGACGCCGGGTGCGGGCTGGCCGGCGCTGTCGAAGACGCTGGACCAGGCCGCGGTGGCGATCGCGAACGAGAGCATCGGCGGCGCGCAGAAGTGCCTGGAGATGGCGGTCGAGTACGCGAAGGTGCGCGTGCAGTTCGGTCGCCCCATCGGGTCGTTCCAGGCCATCAAGCACAAGTGCGCCGACATGCTGCTCGAGGTGGAGTCGGGCAAGTCGGCCGCGTACTACGCGGCGTGGGCCGCCGCCGAGGACAACGAGGAGCTCCCGGTCGTGGCGAGCCTGGCCAAGGCCTACGTCTCCGACGCGTACTTCCACGCGGCGGCCGAGAACATCCAGATCCACGGCGGGATCGGGTTCACCTGGGAGCACGACGCGCACCTGTACTTCAAGCGCGCGAAGAGCTCGGAGATCCTGCTCGGCGACGCCACCTACCACCGCGAGCTGCTCGCCCAGCGCATCGGGATCTGAGCCACGCTCGCGTCGCTCGTCTTCAGCGCGGGCGCGCTGCTGCTCGTCCTCGGCGGCGCGCTGAAGGTGGTCGATCCCTCCGGCACGGTCGGTGCGCTGCGCGGGCTGGGGGTGCCCCTGCCGGGAGCGGTGGTCCGCGCGCTGGCGGTGTGCGAGCTGGTCTTCGGGGGGATCGCGCTCGCGACCACGAGCGTCGGCATCGTGCTGCTGGTCGGGTCGTCCTACGGCACCTTCGCCGTAGTGGTCGCGGTCGCGCTCGCGCGCCGCGTCCCGATCGACTCGTGCGGGTGCCTCGGAGGGATCGAGACGCCGCCCTCGTGGTCGCACCTCGCCGTGATCGGCGTCGCGATCGCGGGCGCGGTCGGCGAGGCGCTCGACCCGAGCCCGGCGCTCGTCGAGCGCGTCACCGGCGACGGTGCCGGCGGTGTCGCCTACGCCGCCGGCGCGTGCGCGCTGGCGGCGCTCGCGGTGCTCGCGCTGCGCGCCGGGCGCCGCCCGATCGGCGACGGCTCCCCGACCCTGCCCCGATAGCCTGCGGCCGTGGTCGTCGTCGCCGGGGTGCTGGTCTTCGGGTTGGTGTTCGCGATCGCCGCGTGGTTCGTCGTACGTGAGGCCGGGCGCCTCATCGACGAGCCGCCGCCGGTCGTGTTCTCCCTCGACGAGGCGTACGACTGGGTGGTGGAGGAGCTCCCCGACGAGGTCGCCGCCACGATCACCCCCGACGACCTGCGGCGCATCCTCCGCTTCCAGGTCGAGTACTTCGACCGCGCGGGTGTGGCCACGAGCGGGCCCAACGGCGCGCACCCCCACCCGCCGGCCATCGTGGGCGCGGCCGAGCTCGTGGACTACATCCTCGATCGCGCGGCGGCCACGGGTGAGGCGTACCTCCCCGAGCAGGTGTACCCGGTGGTGGAGATCCTCCTCGAGTACCTGCGCGCGACCGGCGCGGTGAGCACGCCGGCCGACCCCGATCCGCCGCCCGCCCGCTGAGCGCGTCGCCGGGGACCACGGTCGAAAACGCGCGCGCGGCGTCGTCACGCGTGCTGTAATGGGCGCACCAGGGAAAGGAGGTGGTCCACACATGCATGATCAACCCCATGATCGACTTGGGACCCTGGAGGTGCGCGGCCGCGAGGCC
>BTUT01000636.1:0-1821 GCA_045862935.1 Acidimicrobiia bacterium | reverse complement strand
GAGCGGCATGCCGACATGCGGAGGGCGACGACGGTTCCGCACACAGTGGCGGGCCGAGCGGCCGAGGAGATCGCTGTCGACTCGCTGCATTCGGCGACGCAACTGGTTGTACAGCAGCCGAAGGTGTCGCCGAAACGGGCTTGCCCGAGGTCCAGCTCGAGCAGATCCGCGCGCTCGTGGCAGCCGGCCGAGCATCCAGCGTGTCGGGCCTCGTGCAGCGTGCTCGGGCTGGCGGAGCTGCGCCTGGCTCGCCACGTTGCTCCCCACCCACTCCCACCGCCTGGGCGAGCGCCGCGCGCAATACCGCGCGGCGACCCTTGATGGCGGCCTCCCCCACGCCGGTCTTGCGCATCCGCGCGTGCCAGCGCTCGACGTCGGCCACGCCGAGCCGGGCCACGTTGATCGACGCGATCGGGTCGGCCTCCACCTTGACGATGCGGCTCTCGTCGTCGCGTCGGGTGGTCTCGGCCCAGACCGGGTCGTTGACCTCGCGCCACGCGGCGAGCACGTCGGCGACCTTCCGACCACCCGCGTTCGACGGGGCCGCGCCTCGAGCGCGGCCCCCGACCCGCTGGGCCTCCCGCTTGGTCCCCCGGACCGGTCTTGCTGATCTGGGTCGGCTTCCCGGCCGCGTCGCGCCCGGTGAAGACACGGATCTCCCAGACACCGGGCCGGCGCTCGCGCACGGTCGCCGCGGCGAATCACCGTGCAGTTGCAGGCATGAGTAGGGATGGCGACTCGGGCGGTCAGCCCCCCACCCTCCCCGATCAGCGAATGTGCAGGCCAGAGAGGTTGCGGGCGATGACGAGGCGCTGGATCTCGGAGGTGCCTTCGAAGATCGTGTAGATCTTCGAGTCACGGTGCCAGCGCTCCACCGGGTGCTCGCGGACGTAGCCGGCTCCCCCGAGGATCTGGATCGCGTCCTCGGTGACCTTGACCGCGACCTCCCCGGCCTTGAGCTTGCTCATCGAGCCCTCACCGTGGAGGAACGGCTTCTTGGTCGCGCCCATCCAGCACGCGCGCCACACGAGCAGCCGCGCCGCGTCGATCTCGGTCTTCATGTCCGCGAGCTTGAACGCGATCGCCTGGTTCTCGATGATCGGCCGGCCGAACTGCCGGCGGTCCTTCGCGTAGTCGAGCGCGTACTCGAACGCGGCCCGCGCGATCCCCAGCGCTTGCGCCCCGACCAACGGCCGGCTCGATTCGAAGGTGCTCATCGCGGCCTGCACCCGCGTGCTCTGACCCTCACGGGCTCGGGCCAGCCGCGCGTCGAGCTTCTCCTTGCCTCCCAGCAGGCAGCCGCCCGGGACGCGAACGTCCTCGAGGATCACCTCGGCCGTGTGGCTCGCCCGGATCCCCATCTTCTTGAACTTCTGACCCATCCTCAGGCCCGGGGTACCCGGAGGCACGACGAAGCTCGCGTGGCCCCGCGCCTTGAGCTCGGGCGACACCGAGGCGACGACCACGTGCACGTCGGCGATGCCGCCGTTGGTGATCCAGGTCTTGACGCCGTTGAGGACCCACTCGTCCTTCGCCTCGTCGTACACGGCGCGGGTGCGCAGCGAGCTCACGTCGGAGCCGGCGTCGGGCTCGCTCACCGCGAACGCACCGAGCTGGACCTTCTCCGGGGTCCCGAAGCACTGCGGCACCCACTCGGCGATCTGCTCCGGCGTGCCGCTCCCCGCGATGCCCGACACCGCGAGCGTGCTGCCGAGGATCGCCATCGCGATGCCGGCGTCGCCCCAGGTGAGCTCCTCGCTCGCGAGTGCGAACGTCAACCCGACCGGGTCGGCGAACGCGGTCGCGACGAACTCCCACGAG
>BTUT01000635.1:0-1830 GCA_045862935.1 Acidimicrobiia bacterium | reverse complement strand
GGCCACGGCGGCCTGGACGGAGAGGCTCGCCCCCCCGCTCTTCCCCTCGCTCTGGGCGGTGATCGTCGCGCTCCCGGCCCCGACCGCGGTGACGTACCCGCTTTGCGAGACCGTGGCGACCGCCGTGTTCGACGAGCTCCAGGCGATCGTGCGCCCGGAGAGCGTGCTGCCGCTCGCATCGCGCAAGACCGCCGTCGCTTGCGTCCCCTGCCCCACCGTCAGGGCGGACGAGGCGAGCGAGACCGACACCGACGCCACGGGATTGGCGGTGGGCGTGGCGCCGGCCACCGCGATCGTGACGCTGGCGCTCTTCCCCTCGCTGGTGGCGGTGACGGTCGCCGTGCCGGCGCCGACGGCGCGCACCATGCCGCTCGCATTCACCGTCGCGACGAGCGTGCTCGACGAGGTGAAGTAGATCGTCCGTCCGTTGAGCACCGTCCCGGTGGAGTCTCGCAGCGTCACGGCCAGGAAGGCGGAGTCGCCCACGACCATCGACGAGACGGGACTCGTGAGGGTGACCGAGCTGACCGGGAGCGGCGTCGATGCCTGCACGGTCACGCTCGCGAAGCCTTCCTTCTCCGCGGTCAGGGCCATGATCGCCGTGGACCCCGCGGCGAGTCCCGTGACCGTACCGGCGTTCGAGACCGAGACCGTGGCCGGATCGACGCTGCGGAACGTGACGGGATAGTCGAGGATCTCCTTGCCGCTCGTGTCGTAGACCTTCGCCATCGCGCTCGTGGTCTCGCTCACGCGCAGGACGGAGGAGTTGAGCGTCACCTTCACCGCGCCGACCGTCGGCGACGGCGGCGCCGTCACGGTCACGCTGGCCTGCGCCGATGCCCCTTCGATGGTCGCCGTCACGGTGGCACTGCCAGCCGCAACGCCCGTCACACTCCCGGTCGGCGACACGGTGGCCACGGAAGGCGCCGAGGTGGACCACGCCACGGGACGATTCTGCAGGACGTTACCCTGCGCATCGCGTGCCGTGGCGACGAGCTGCACCGCCTTCCCCGCCTCGACGCTGGGGGCTGACGGCGACACCGATACGCTCGCCACCGGGACGTTCTGGACCGTGACGGACGCGGTGCCGACGAGCGTCCCGACCGCGGCACGAACGGTTGCGGTCCCGAGCGCGACGGCCGTCACCATCCCGTTGCTGCTGACGGAGGCGACGCCGGTCGCGGACGACGACCAGGTGATCGCCAGCCCGGGCATGACCGTGCCGAACTGGTCGCGAACCTCGGCGGTCAGCGGCGCCGTGGTGCCGACGGTGAGGAGCGCCGACGACGGCGTGATCGCGATCGACGAGGGCACGGCCCCGATGACGGTGAGGCGCTGGCTGGCGACCTTGCCGTCGCAGATGACCGAGATGGTGGTCTGTCCCCCCACCAGCGCGGTGATCACGCCGCTGCTGTTGATGGTCGCCACCGCGGGGTTGCTCGACTGCCAGGCCAGGGGGCGACCGGTGAGCGATTCCCCGGTCGCGTCCAGGGGAGTCGCCACCGCCTGCATCGTGTTCCCCACCACGATCGAGTCGTTGGGGAGGGTCAACTTCACCGACGCGGCGCTCGCCGACGACACGTTCACCGCCGCGGTGCCGGTCCTGCCGTTCACGCTGGCGCTGATCATCGCACCGCCGACGGCGATCGCCGACACGCGTCCGTAGCGATCGACGCTGGCGACGGCGGGACTGGACGACCTCCACTTGACGTCGCGTCCCTCCACCAGGCGACCGAGGTTGTCGCGCACCTCAGCGACCAGCACCTGGGCATCTCCCACCGCCAGCGCCAGGTTGCCGGGCACCAGCGTGACCGATGCGATCGATGCGGC
>BTUT01000634.1:0-1832 GCA_045862935.1 Acidimicrobiia bacterium | reverse complement strand
TGGGGCTCGTATCGGTGAAGTGCGCGTAGAAGGTGCCGGCCGCGTTGTTGACCAGCACGTCGACCGCGCCTCGCTCACCGGCCACCCGGGTGACGAAGGACGCCACTGCGCCGGCGTCGCGCACGTCGAGCACCTCGGCGATCGCGGGGTGCCCGGCGGCCGCGAGCAACGCGGTGGTCTCGCGCTGGCTGTCCTCGTCGCGGTCGCAGAGCGCCACGTCCGCGCCGAAGCTCGCCAGCCCGAGGGCGATGGCACGACCGATCCCGCGGGCGCCGCCGGTGACGATCACCGACTTGCCCTGGAGCGACACATCGGCGGGCGAGATCATCGGGTTCTCCGGATCGAGCGCCGAGGGATCCCTCGGCTCGGGTCGCGGGGCTGGACGGCGCCGCGAGCCGGACCCTACCGTTCTGGCCCTTCCCCCGCTGACTGCTCGGAGGCGCGCCCATGACCCGGCTCGACGACACTCCCGTTCCCGACTACGCCAACCGTCTGCGGCTCGACGGACGCCGCTTCGTGGTGATCGGGGCCGGTCAGGGGATCGGCCGCCAGGCGTCGCACGCCCTCGCCGCCAACGGTGCGCGCCTGATGACGGTCGACGTCGACCCCGACCTGGCCGGGGACATCGCGGCGGAGGTGGATGCGGTCGCCTGGTCGGGTGACGCCACCGACCGCGGCGACGTCGAGCGCATGTTCGCCGACGCGCAGCGCGACCTCGGCGGGGTCGACGGCTTCGTCGACATCGTGGGGATCTCCCGCTTCATCGACCTGCTCGACCTCACCGACGAGGACTGGAACTGGCACTTCGACATGAGCCTGCGCCACGCGTTCCTCGCCATGCAGTACGGCGCGAAGGCGATGACCGGCCACGGGGGGGTGATGGTGTTCGTGGCCTCGGTCTCGGGGATCACCTCCGCGCCCCGCCACGCGGCCTACGGGGCCGCGAAGGCGGGGCTGATGTCGCTCGTCCGCACGGGAGCGGTGGAGCTCGGGCCGCTGGGCATCCGGGTCAACGCGGTGGCGCCGGGGGTGGTGTGGACCCCGCGGGTGTCGGGCTACCTCGGCGACGAGGGCCGGCAGCGCAACACCGAGAACGCGCCGCTGCGACGTGTCGCGCTCCCCGAGGACATCGCATCGGCCCTGCTGTTCTTCGCATCCGACCTCGCGGCGTACGTGACCGGGCAGACCCTGAGCGTGGACGGCGGTGTGGGCGCGAAGTTCCCGTACCCGATGACCGGGCTGTAGGGCGGAGGTTCGGTGTACGTCCTCGTCGACCTCGGTCCCCATCCACCGACCGTCACGCTCGAGGAGCCCGACGACTGCACCCGGTTCCACCTCGCGGTCGCCGGCGGCGACGACCTGGCCCGGGTCTTCGGCGCGCTGGTCGACGCGGCGGCGGGACGCCTCGAGGGGGATCACGCGCTGGTCACCGTCGACGCCGTGCGTCGCCTGGCGGCGGGGCGCGTCGGCCCCGACTGGGACGCGCGCTTCGACGGCATGCTCTCGTACGCCGCGGGGAAGGGCTGGATCGACGACACCGGCAACGCGATCCAGGCCCACATCGAGCGGGTCTGAGCGCGCCCGCGGGCCGGGAGGCGAACCGCGGTCACGGGCCGCGAGGCGAGCCGGGACCGGGTCGGGTCGTCGAACGGGGAAGCGTCGTCGTTCCCTGACGCCGTAGGGTCGGTGGCGGATGACCACCCCCCCGCACCGCCACAGCCACCTCCCGATCCTGGCGGTGCTGGTGGCGGTGGTCGCGTGGGGGTTCGGCCCGCTGTTCGTCCGCGCGATCGATGCGCCGGCCGCCTCGATCGTGTTCTGGCGGATCCTGC
>BTUT01000633.1:0-1833 GCA_045862935.1 Acidimicrobiia bacterium | reverse complement strand
GCTCGATGATCGTCCCGGATCCGAGCCCGCCACCGCAGCACATCGTGACGAGACCGAACGTCCCGTCCGTGCGCTCGAGCTCGTGCAGGGCGGTGGTGACGAGGCGGGCGCCGGTCGCACCCACGGGATGACCGATGGCGATGGCCCCGCCGTTGGGGTTCACGATGCCGAGGTTGGGGTGCAGCTCGCGCTCCCACGCGAGCACCACCGACGCGAACGCCTCGTTGATCTCGATGGTGTCGAGGTCGTCCATCGTGAGCCCGGTGCGCCCCAGGAGGTGACGGGTGGCGTCGATCGGGCCGGTGAGCATCATCACCGGATCGACACCGACGAGGCACTGGTCGAGGATCCGGGCACGCGGCGTGAGCCCGAGCTCCCGTGCGCGACCGGCGTTGGCGAGGAGCACGGCCGCGGCGCCGTCGGTGATCTGCGACGACGTGCCCGCAGTGTGCACGCCGTCCTCGCGACCCACCGGCTTCAGCTGGCCCAGCTGCTCGAGCGACGTCTCACGGATCCCCTCGTCCCGCTCGACGCGGTGCGTGGTCCCGGCCGGCTTCCCGTCGTCGTCGAGGTCGGGCGCATCGATGGGAACGACCTCGCGGGTGAAGCGCTCCTCGCGCCACGCCCGCGCGGCGCGCACCTGCGACTCGAGACCGAAGTGATCGCAGTCGCTGCGGGTGATCCCCCACTGGTCGGCGATGCGCTCGGCCGCCTCGAACTGGGTCGTGTACTCGTACCGTGCGAAGTACGTCTTGGGGAGCGGGCGACCCGGGCCGTTCGACACCGCGACGCCGAGCGGGACTCGGCTCATGGACTCGACGCCGCACGACACGGCGACGTCCACGACCCCCGACGCCACCAGCGCGGCCGCGAGGTTCGTGGCCTGCTGGGAGGAGCCGCACTGGGAGTCGACGGTGGTCGCGGCGGCGGTGATCGGCAGGCCCGCCCCGAGCCAGGCCGTCCGGGTCACGTTGAACGTCTGCTCGCCGGTCTGGGTGACGCATCCGCCCACTACCTGCCCGACGGCGTGGGGGTCGACGCCCGAACGCTCGACGACCGCGGAGAGCACCGTCGCGAGGAGGTCGGCCGGGTGGGCGCCGGCAAGCCCGCCGTTGCGTCGGCCGAGAGGGGACCGGGCCGCTTCCACGATGACGACGTCGGTATCGGCGAGTGGGCGCATCGGTCACACCTTCGTGGGTTCGCGGGCTGGAGGCGAGTGGCGGGCCGGAGGGCCGGGAGGACGCCGGCGACCCGAGGGCCGGGGGGCGATCGTATCCCCGGCCCGACGGAGCGGCTCCCGGACCCGTCGGTAGCCTGGCGGCGTGCGTCGGTGGCGGAGCATCGCGGGCCTCGTCGCGGTGGTGCTGGCGGGTGTGGCGTGCAGCCCGACCGCGAACCGCGCGGCCACCGGGGAGGAGCGGGCCGCGGCGGCGAAGGAGGCCACCCGCGAGCTGGAGCGGGCGCAGACCAAGGACCTGGGCTGCGACAACGTGGTCATGAGCGAGGAGCGCCGGAGCACCGCCCCGCCCGAGCACGCGGTGCTGCTCACCGACGCGGTCGCGGTGGCCGAGCCGTGCTGGGACAAGATCACGTTCACCTTCGAGCCCACCGGCGACGACATGCCGCCCGGGTACGAGATCGAGTACCAGAAACCCCCGTTCTTCGAGGGTGAGAACGACCAGTACACCGTCGAGACCCTGGGCAGCGCGTTCTTGCTCCTGACGATGCGACCCGCGTCGCAGACCGATGCGAGCGAGCCGGGGCGGCCTCGGCAGACCTACCGGGGCAACCTGCGGCTGCGGCTCGACGGCATGCACCACACAGAGATCGTCC
>BTUT01000632.1:0-1834 GCA_045862935.1 Acidimicrobiia bacterium | reverse complement strand
CCGGAACTTCGCCGACTCGCCGGCGACGACCCGGTCGAAGGCGCCGACGATCGACATGCCGCCGCCGCCGGCCGAGCCGCGCACCCCCGCCACGAACGGCTTGGGGACCGACTGCATCTTCGCCAACGCGGCGTTCAGCGGGTCGAGGATCGCGTCGGCCGTCGCCGTGGTCCGATCGGGGTCGGCACCGAACTGCACGAGGTCGCCGCCGGCACAGAACACCTTGCCCTCGGCCGTGACGCACACCGCACGCACCGCGGCGTCGAACTCCGCCCTGCGAGTGACCTCGCGGAGGTCCCGCGCGAACTCGACGGTCACGGTGTTGGCCGCCTCGGGCCGGGTGAACCGGACGTGCGCGACCCCGGAGCGAACGTCGTAGCTCATCGTGTCGAGCTGCTCCACGCCTGACCTCCTCTCGTCCGTCCCCGCTCCCGTCCCCCAGGATCCGTCACGACACCACCCCCTGCGCCCGAAGGCGCTCGATCTCGTCGACGGTGACGCCCCAGTCCGCCAGCACCACCTGGGTGTGCTGGCCCGGCCGCGCTGGCGGCCCCTGGATCGCGCCGGGGGTCCGGGCGAAGCGCGGCGACGGCGCCGGCTGCAAGACGCCATCGACCTCGACGAAGGTCCGCCGCGCCACGTTGTGGGGGTGGCGGTAGGCCTCGTCCATCGCGAGCACGGGTGCGAAGCAGACGTCGGTGCCCTCCAGGAGCGCGCACCACTCGTCGAGCGTGCGGCCGGCGAAGACCTCGGTGAGGCGCCGCTTCATCTCCGGCCAGCCGGCCGGGTCGAGCTGGCGCGGGAGGTCCTCGCCGTCGAGACCGATGCGGCGAAGGAGCTCGGCGTAGAACTGTGGTTCGACCGCGCCGATCGCGACGTACCGGCCGTCGCTCGTCTCGTAGGTGTCGTAGAAGTGCGCGCCGGTGTCGATCCAGTTCGTGCCCCGCTCACCCCATGAGCCGTCGGCGCGCATGCCGTGGAACACCGCCATGAGGGTGGCCGCACCGTCGACCATCGCGGCGTCCACCACCTGACCCCGGCCCGACCGCCCACGCTCGACGAGCGCGGCACAGACCCCGAACGCGAGCAGCATGCCGCCCCCGCCGAAGTCGCCGACGAGGTTGAGTGGCGGCACGGGCTTCTCGCCCGCTCGGCCGATGTGCGCGAGCACGCCGGCGAGCGCGATGTAGTTGATGTCGTGCCCGGCCGCCTGGGCGAGGGGGCCGTCCTGACCGAACCCGGTCATGCGCCCGTACACGAGGCGCGGGTTGCGGGCCAGGCAGATGTCGGGCCCGAGCCCGAGGCGCTCCATCACCCCGGGTCGGAAGCCCTCGACGAGCACGTCGGCCTGCTCGAGCAGGTGAAGCAGCAGCTCCGCACCCTCGGGCCGCTTGAGGTCGACGGCCACGCTGCGCCGGCCACGCGCGAGCACGTCGGTTGCCGGCATCACCGCCAGGTCCGGCCGGACGGCGGCCGGACGGTCGATCCGCACGACCTCGGCGCCCAGGTCGGCGAGCAGCATCGCGCAGAACGGCCCCGGGCCGAGGCCGACGATCTCGACGACGCGGACTCCGTCGAGCGGTCCGCTCATCCCGAGGCCGCCTCGAACGTCAGCTGCGCTTCCTCGACGTAGCTGGCGGGGAAGGTCAGGTCCTGCTGACCGAGGATCTCGTCGATGTGCGCGGCCACGAAGTCGACATCGGGCTCGGCGGTGTGCACGCCGGGCGCCACGCCGATCGCGACGCGAGCGAAGCGTCCGCCGCCCGCGCTGACGATCTGCCCGGTCGCCTCGCACGAGGGGTGGCAGAGGTACGCGACGAGGGGTGACACCAGA
>BTUT01000631.1:0-1835 GCA_045862935.1 Acidimicrobiia bacterium | reverse complement strand
AGCCGCCCACGGTGCTGCCGCCCGAGCACCTCGACGCCGCGATCGCGATCGGCGCCGTGCTGTGCGGCAACCCCGAGGAGGTGTGCGAGCAGCTGGCGCTCTACGACGCCACCGGCGTCGACCAGCTGGTCTTCGGGATGCCGGTGGACATGCACCCCGACGAGGCGCTCGAGTGCATCGAGACCTTCGGCAAGCACGTCATCCCCGAGTTCGACCGTGACCCGGTGCACCGCACCGATCGCATGCGCGCGACCGCGACGCCCAGGTTCGGGCCGTTCGAGCACGAGCCCCCGCACATCGAGACGGTCATGAACCGCTCCGAACCGGTGGGACCGGCCGGGGAGGGCACCCGATGAGCCCGCAGCGAAGGCTCGTCACCCTGTGGTTCGCCCGCGCCCGTGCCCTGCTCGGGCTGAAGCTCGTGCTGTTCCCCGGGCTCGTGAGCCGCGTGTTCATCGGCGAGCCCACCCCCACCGCGAAGACCCTCACCCGGATGGTGGGCGTGCGCGACGTCGCCCTCGGTCTGGGCAGCGTCGCCGGGATCCGCGAGGGCGGCGAGGCGCCCGAGTGGATGAGCTGGGGCGCCGTGGCCGACGGGGTCGACGCGCTCGCGCTGCTCCTCACCCCCGGGCTGCCCCGGCGCGCCCGTCTCACCGGCGCGTTCGCCGCCGGCGCGGCAGTGGTGGGCATGAAGCTCGCCTGGGACCTCGCCGACGATCGGGCCGACGCCGAGCAGGCCGCGTTCGCTCACGCGTCGCCCACCGGGTGATCCGGGACTTCGGTCCCGATTCCGCGGTCGCCGGAATAGCCTGGGCGTCGGCCAGCATCTCCTCGGTCGTGGGGAGGTTTTCGATGGCGACCTCAGCCGCCAACAGCACGGTTCCGACGAGGTTCTGGCACGTCCTCGACGACGGCCGGGTCCAGTGCGACGTGTGCCCACGCGCGTGCAAGCTGCGCGAAGGCCAGCGGGGACTGTGCTTCGTGCGGGCGCGTGAAGCCGACCAGATCGTGCTCACGACGTACGGACGATCGAGCGGCTTCTGTGTCGACCCGATCGAGAAGAAGCCCCTCAACCACTTCCTGCCGGGTTCATCGGTGCTCTCGTTCGGCACCGCCGGGTGCAACCTCGCGTGCCGGTTCTGCCAGAACTGGGACATCTCGAAGTCGAAGCAGACCGACACGCTCGCGGACGCGGCCTCCCCGGTCGCGATCGCCGGCGCGGCCGCCGACCTCGGGTGCGCGAGCGTCGCATTCACGTACAACGATCCGGTGATCTTCCTCGAGTACGCCGGCGACGTCGCGGCGCAGTGCCACGACCGGGGGATCCGCACGGTGGCGGTGACCGCGGGCTACGTGTGCCCGGAGCCGCGCGCCGAGCTCTTCGCCCACATCGACGCCGCCAACGTCGACCTCAAGGCCTTCGACGAGGACTTCTACTTCCACCTGTGCGGCGGTCACCGCGATGCCGTGCTCGACACCCTCGAGTACCTCGTGCACGAGACCGGGGTCTGGGTGGAGATCACCAACCTGTTGATCCCGGGCAAGAACGACTCCGACGCCGAGCTCGACGCGATGACCGGCTGGGTGGTCGACCGGCTCGGCCCCGACGTGCCCATGCACTTCAGCGCGTTCCACCCCGACTTCAAGATGACCGAGATCCCGCCGACGCCCCCCGCAACGCTCGCACGGGCGCGCTCGATCGCGATGGCGAACGGCGTCCGGTACGCGTACACCGGCAACGTGCACGATCGCGACGGCGGCTCGACGTTGTGCGCGGCGTGCGGCACGCGCGTCATCGAGCGCGACTGGTACGAGATCGGCGAGTACCGGGTGAC
>BTUT01000630.1:0-1839 GCA_045862935.1 Acidimicrobiia bacterium | reverse complement strand
GGCCCACTGGTCCAGATGACGGGCCATCCCCTGAAACGAACGGAACTCGATGCGCTGCGCGTTGACCGCCATGCGGCCCAGGGTGCGAGATCGAACTCCCTGACTTGCTCCCCGAGTTACTCCCCGGGTTGCTCCCGATCGTCGCTCGCGCGACCCAGGAGCGGGGTTTCGGTCAGGGCCGGTGAGGCGGGCACGCCGGGTGGCAGCGGATCACCTCGCGAGCTCCGAGCCGAGTGACGACGCCGGCCCCCACCGCGACCGCGACCCCGCACCGTGCGCAGGACCCCGCCACGCGGTTCCGATCCACGGCCTCGTCGCCTCGCTCGGGCTCGCCCGGCATCGGGTTCGCTCCGCCGGCGTCAGCCAGGGCGGTGAGGGGCGGGTCGGTGAAGTCGAGTTGGGCCTGCCCAGGCACGCGCAGTCGGGGCCGCGGCGGCTGGGGTGTAAGGCGGGGCTGATGTGCGTGGGGCGAGGCAGGGGTGGGGAGCTGCGCGACGGACTCCTTGACGATCGCGGGATCGAGCACCGGTCGTACCCCGGCGCGGGGACCGTTCTGCAGCGGACAGGTCCCATCGGTCGGTGGCTTGGCGGGGGTTCCGTCAGGCTGGGTCGGGATTAGACGGCCAAGGTCGCGGTCCTCCCACCAGCGCACCATGCGGAGATGGATCGGCGGGAGGGTCCCGTGCAGCAGGACGGCTTCTTGGCGGCGCATCTGCCGGACCACGTGCGCGGGCAACAGGTCCTCGCGTTGGGGGTGTTCGGAGACGGTCTTGCGGCCACCGCCGGTGTCCGCGGACCAGCCGCGTTGCGCGACGTGTTCGCTGCCCGCAACGCGCGACAGGTAGTCGAGTGTCGAGGGGTCGTCGCAGCCGTTGAAGAACACCTTCGAGCGGTGCCCGCCGAGCACCGCGTCAGCCAACGCGCCGTACCGATACTGGATCTGGGCTTTGGATTGCCAGCCGGTCAAGAACATGCCGCCGAGCCCGGCGATGGTGGACACCTCCTCGGGCAGCCACTGCAACTCGAGCTGGCCCGCTTCGTCGATGACGATGAGCAGTGGCTTCGGGATGCGTCGTCCTCCGACGTCCCACGCATGGAGCTGCTCGCGCAGATCGCCGAGCAGGCCGCCGAGCACCGGTGCGAGGCGGGCGAACTCCGTCGCGGGCGCGGTCAAGTACAGCGTGTTGGACCGGGCGGGCCCGCCGTCCATGAGCCACTCCAGGTCGACGTAGCGAGGCGTCTGGTCCCAGATCTCATCCGAGGAGTACGCGGCGCGGGGGTCCAACGACGCGCTGTGCGCCACGCTCGGTTCGGTCCAGGCCTCGAACGCCAGCCGGGCTGTCGCGTAGATGCTGGCCCGGATGCGAGGATCCTCGCCGAGAAACGCGAGGAGCTTCGTCGCCGCGTCGTGGGCCAAGAGCCGGACCTCCAACGGCTGGCGTTCGCCGAGACCGAGGCGGATCAGGTCGTTGATCGTCGGATCGTTGACCCCGATGTGACGAAACGCCCACGTCGCGAGCCGATCGATCGTCAACGGCTCCCGCGGACTGCCGTCCGCGGCGGGCAGCAGCTGGGACAGTCCCGCGAGACACATATAAGAAGAGGTGAGGGTCTCGCCGTGGGAGGCCCAGAAGTCCCCGCCGGTGACACCCTGACGCGGGATCGCCTGCGCGAGCGCACGACCGGCCCGCAACGCACCCGACGTCGTGGTTACCTCCCGCAACGGGGTCCACCGAGCGGTCGGCAGGCCGGTCACGCCACCGGGGTCGAACACCGCGAGTTCCCCGCGCTGTGCCCGTGCGGCCGCGGTCGCGTCATAGAGGTCCCGCTTCACCGACA
>BTUT01000629.1:0-1840 GCA_045862935.1 Acidimicrobiia bacterium | reverse complement strand
GCCGACCGAGCACGCAGAAGACCCCGGTGGTGCCGTACTCGTAGAGGTGGTGGTAGCCCGCGGGCATCCCGAAGCTCGCCATGTGGGCCACGAAGGCCGAGGCGTACATCGGGTCCTGGTCGATGTACCACCGGGGGAGGAAGCCGAAGCGGTCGGCCGTCCGGACCGCACCGAGGGCCACGCGCCGGAGGGTGCCGGGGAGCTTCATGAGCAACGCGAGCTCCTGGTCGACCCCCTGGTGACCGCCGAAGCGGTCCTGGGTGGTCTGGCGTTCGATCCCGGCGACGAGATCCACGCTCGACTCGCCCTCGGGGAAGGTGCGCTTCACGACCACCATGGGCGACCCCTCCTGGAGGCGTCGCTTCACCGCGAACGAGAACGAGATCTCGCGCCGCTGGTAGATGCGTCCTCCGGCGACGAACCGGTTCATCGTGGGATACCGGGTCATGCACTCCCGGATGCCCCACAGGCAGAGGTGGAAGACGTCGGCCGAGAGCCCAGGGTGGGCGTCGTTGAACGCGCGCAGCCACGCGTCGGTCTTGTGGAGCGCCAGCTCCTGGTCGAAGTAGTAGACGCTGCCGTTGCGCCCCGGCATCAGGTAGGGCATGACCCGCCGGTTCAGGGGCAGATCGCGCACGAGGTCGCCGTCGACGCGGCGCCACCAGGACACCGGGCGAGGTTACGTCGGGGGGAGCGGCCGCGCGCCGATGGGGCCACCGTTCGTGTAGCCCTCGGGCAGGAGCACCGCGCCGTCCACCGTCCGGTAGTACACCTGCCAGTGGTAGTACCCGTCGTAGGCGCGCGGGTCGGCGAGCATGCTGCGCGCGTACGCCTCGACCGCGTTCACGTAGCCGGCGTCGTGGTTGTAGGCGTAGATGGCCTTGCCCATGTCGGCCGGGCCGCCCGCGGCGCTCAGGTACCGGCCGGCGGCGAGGATCGCGTCGCGGTTGTCGTTCACGTCGCCGCCGGCGCCGTAGGCCCGCCACGAGCTCGGGATGAACTGCATCGGACCCTGGGCGCCCGCGGTGCTGTTGCCCCGGATCCGGCCCATCCGGGTCTCGAGGAAGTGGATCGACGCGAGGTAGGCCCACGGGATGCCGGTCTGCGCCTCGGCTTCCGCGTAGTAGCCCCGCAGGACCTCCGGGGCCGGCGGGGTGAGGATCGTCCAGTCGGGGAGCGACGTCTGGGGCGGCGTGAGCTTCGAGAGGGCTCCGCTCGCGTCGAGGTTCGCCTGCACCCAGGTCCTCACGTCGGGCTCCAGTGCGGCCAGCACGCCCGGAACCCAATCGCTGTGGTTGCTGAGCTGGCGGTAGGCGAGCTGTTGCTCCCAACCGAGCACCCGCAAGCGCGCGGGGTCGCGGTCGTCGCCGCGCACGGCGCGTTCGACCCGGGTGAGCGTGGCCGCCGTGGCCTCGACGCTGCGTGGCGGCTCGATGAGCTCGGGGCTCGCGACGAGCGTCGTCGTGGTGGTGGGCGCGGGCGGGGTGGCCGGCGGGCCGGACCTTGACTGCGAGCTGCTCACCTCGTCGGCGCGATCGTCATGGCCGAGGATGCGACCGCCGAGCGTCACGGCGGTCGCGACGAGCAGCACGGCGAGCGCGACGCCGCCCAGGAGGTGGACCGTACGGCGCCGCCGCTGACGTCGACGCCGGGCCCTGCGGGCGGCCGATCCCTCGGGAGCGCGGGCCATGGGCGCGAGTGTGGCAGGGCGTCACGCCGGTGGGGGTAGCGTCCGGGAGCGACCGGGGGCGTCGGATCGCGAGCGGCGCCCGGTCGCCGGATCGCGAGGTCGCACAGGTGGTGGGACGGCTGGGGGTCGTGGGCGGGCACACGGTGCTCG
>BTUT01000628.1:0-1842 GCA_045862935.1 Acidimicrobiia bacterium | reverse complement strand
CCACGCCGCATCCTCGACCCGCCCGTCGCCCGGCGTGAACGTGACGCTCGCGAGCCGCAGCTCACGCTGCAGCAGGCCGGCCACCTCTGCGCGACGCCGCCGACCACCGGGGGCGCGGTTGACCACGACGTGCACCGCCACACCGGGGGTCTCGGCTCCGAGGGCCCGCACCCACTCGAGGAGGCGGACCACCCCCACCGGGTGCGCCGCTCCGACCGCGACGACGGCCCGGGCCCCTCCCACGAGCGCGGCGACCCAGGGTGGATCAGCGCCCGGGCGCGGGAGCGCACCGGAGACGTCGAGGACCACCGGGTCGAACCGATCGGTGAGCACCGTGCCGACCGCCGCGATGTCGGCGCCCCGCACACCCACGGCCGCGGAGCTTCGGGGAGGGCCCACGAGGACCGCGGGCCAGCCGTCGCCCAGGTCGAACAGGGCACCGGGCACGGCCACGGCGCCGAATGCCGCGGCGGCGACCGCAGTGCACACGTTGGGCTCCGCCGGGAGCCCGAGGCGGGTCGCGAGCGACGGTGTGGTGTCATCCGCATCCACGAGCGCGACGCGGGCGTGCCGGCGAGCGCTCGCCGCGGCGAGGGCGATCGCCACCTCGGTCGATCCCGCGCCGAACGGGCCGCCGACGACCACGAACCGTCGGGCCGTCGCGGCGGAGCGCGGCTCGGACGCGGACCTGGCATCGAGCTGCTCCATCGCGTCGAACGGGGGGCTACCGGCGTCGTCCCGCTCGGCGACCCCGGCGACCGCACCCACGATGTCGACTGCGCTGCTCCCGGCATCCAGCACCCGGTCCGCGTAGAGGAGCACCTCGGAGTCCGGCGCGGGCGGGTAGCAGCGCACGACGACGATCCGGCGACCACGTCCGTGCAGCGCGTCGGCGAGCTCGCGCGTGAGCGCGGTCCAGCGCTCTCCGACGACGAGCACGTCGAACTCCTCGTCGAGTGCGATGACGGGATCGAGGACGACACAGCGCACGCGGGCACCGCCGTGGTCCGTGCAGTAGCGGTGCACGTCGTCGACCCACGGATCCGGGGAGTGCACGAGCGCGATCGCCGGAGGGAGCGAACGTGGCTCGGTCACGAGGTCGGGCTCGGCACCGGTGAGGGGGCGGTGGCCACGGCGGGGCTGGCGCCGGTGACCCGGGTGAGCACGAACTCGCCTCCGGCGAGCGCCGACGCGAGCACCTGGGAGTCGTGCGCGTCGACCGCGAGGGTGATGACGATCTCGCCCCGGCGCGCTCCGAACGCGCCACCGTCACCGTCGTCGACGTCGAGCACCTCGAGCCCGGCGGCCGCGATCGCCGCAACACCGTCCTCGGCGATCACGACGTCCACGCGATCCCCGGCCGCCAGGCGACCGTTGACCGCACGTGATCTCTCGACCGCGACGCTCATCGCGCGCCGTCCGTCCGTCGCCGCCCGCGGCCGCAGCGCGGAGGCCGGAACCGGCGCACCGGCCCGGACCGAGACCGTCAGGATGTCGTCGCCGAGCCAGCGCAGGTCGTCGCCGCGTACGAGATGATCGATCAGCGATCGGTTCGCCTGCACGGACTCGAAGCGCAGGTCGGAGCGACGCAACGCGGACCCCGGAGCGAGATCGCGCGCCGCGACGGCGATCCGGTACCCGGTGCGCGTCTCGCGCAAGGCCGTCAGCGTGAGAACGAGGCCGAGGAGCGCGGCCAGCACCATCACGAGATGGACACCTCCGACCCGGCGACGATGAAGGCGCTGCGGCGCGATCGAATCGGCGGTCAGCGAGCGGTTCGGCTCCGGCACGCCGCCCCGGACACGAGGGCGCGAACCCGTGACGCCACGATCAGGTCGGGAC
>BTUT01000627.1:0-1843 GCA_045862935.1 Acidimicrobiia bacterium | reverse complement strand
CACGGCGTGGGCGCCTACGACGTGATCGTCGTCGGAGCTGGGTCCGCGGGCGCACGGCTCGCGGCGGGGCTGTCGGACGATCCCGCTCGGCGCATCCTGCTGCTCGAGGCCGGGCCCGACCATCGCAGCGCGGCCACGCCGCCGGGAGTCGCCTCGGCCAACTTCTTCCGTGCGGTCGGTGAGCCCGACCGCGTCTGGCCGACTCTCGTGGCCACCCGCAGGCCGGAGGGCGCGGCGTCGTTGTACCTCCGGGGTCGGGGCGTCGGCGGGTCGTCGGCGGTCAACGCGCGGTGCGCGCTGAGGGGGACGCCCGAGGACTCTGCGGCCTGGGATCGCGACCACGGGTGCACCGGGTGGGGCTGGGACGCGATGCGCGCGGCGTTCCTGCGCATCGAGGACGACGTCGACTCCGGCGGCGACGGGCTCCACGGCGCGGGCGGCCCGATCCCGCTCACGCGCCTGCCCGCCGCGGAGCGCTCACCACTCGATCGAGCGCCGCGCGCGGCCGCCGTGTCGCTCGGGTAACAGCGCGCAAGGTGTCCGCCGACGGACCAGTCCTCAGCTCGATGCTGCGGTACACGTCGGGTCTCGCCGGAGCCGGGTCGGCCGACATGCAGGTGCTCTGGTTCGACGCGGTCGGCCCCGACCTCGCGGGTCTGACGAGTGGTCGGCTGATCGGCGCGGTGATGCGGGTCTTCTCGACCGGCACCGTCGGGCTGCGCGCACCTGACCCGCTGGAGGACCCGCAGGTGGACGTCGCGCTCCTCTCCGACCCTCGTGACGGGGTCCGGCTCCGCGAGTGCGTGCACCGCATCCGCGCGATCCTCCGGCACTCCGACGTCGAGGCGATCGCGACCTCCATCGCCACGGTCGGCGCCGAGCTCGACGACCTCGACTCCGATGACGCGGTCGACGAGTGGCTGGGCGCGACGGTGAACGACTACGTGCACGCGGTCGGCACGTGCCGCATGGGGGCACCCGGGGACCCGGCCGCGGTCGTCGATCCCGACTGCCGCGTCCGCGACTACCGGGCGCTTCGGGTGTGCGACGCGTCCGTCATGCCGTCGGCGCCGCGCGCGAACACGCACCTCTCCGCCATCGCCGTCGCCGAGGTCCTCCTGACCCGCATCGCCGCGACCGCCTGACCCCTTCCGGGACGAGCCTCGCCACGCCCGGTTCCCGCGGCCGCACTGGTGACGGAGATCGTGGTTCCTCGCTCGCGGTCGATGAGCTCACCTGCTGTGCGCCCGGTGGCATGCGACGCGGGACTGGTGGGCCCGGGCATCGCAGCCGCGAGCGTCGACCTGGCAGGCTCGCACCGATGTTGAGGCGCGGCGGCTCGATGATCTGCGTGCTGCTGGTGGCACTGGGAGCCGCATGCGGCGGCGGCAGCAGCAATGGGAACCCGGGGGAGCTGTATCCCGATCGGGCGAACCGGTACCGCGAAGATCAGGAACGCCACATCGGCGAGTCCGTGATGATCGGCGGCTACACGACGACGGTGACCGACGTGCGGCTCGACGACCGATCGATCCGCGCCTCCGTCGAGATCACCAACCGCGACGAGGAACCACAGCGGATCGACTCCACGCAGTGGACACTCGTGAACCCGCGGATCCAGACGATCCAGGCGACGAGCGCGGTCTTCCCCCGGACGGAGCTGCCCGGAGGGAAGACCGTCACCGCCGAGCTGTCGTTCGCCGTCGATCCGGCCGAGACCGGCGACTACTACATCCAGTACAAGCCCGAAACGCTCGACGCGGCCCGTGGCGTCTGGCGGTACACCATCGGTCCCTGACACTCCCGTCGTGGCATCGCATCGCCCGGCTGTCGGCTGCGAGCG
>BTUT01000626.1:0-1860 GCA_045862935.1 Acidimicrobiia bacterium | reverse complement strand
CAAGCACCCGACCCGGCCGCCAGCGGTGCCCGACCGGCTGGCCGGGCTTCGCCCTCCGGGCGACGGGCCGCCGCTCGACGCCGTGTCAACCCGCAGGGCACAGGCCCCGAGGAACGAGGGGCTTGACACGAGCGGAGACGGCGGCCCACACGGCACCCCGCCGCAGGCGGGCCACGGCACCCGCCCAACGGCACCGCCCCCGGCGCCACGAGGCTTGGGCGCGAGACGGCCCGGCCGTCCCCGCAGGGTCGGCCGGGCCGCGTGCCGCGGAGTGGAGCGCTCAGGCGGGGTCCACGTCCGGCTCGTCGTTGTTCTCGTCGTGGCCGTCCTCGGACCCGTCGTCGGACTCGCCGTCGTCGGGATGGTCCCACGTGTCGGAGTCCGGGTTGCGGGTGAGCGCGTCGGCGGTCCAGGGGTCGGGTTCCCATCCCGAGCCGGTGAGCACGTCGAGGTAGTCGCGACACGGTGGGCTGGTGGCTGACCAGTACATGTGCGTCTCCGCGATGCCGAGCGCGACTGCACCCGCGACTCGGGCGAGCGCCGCGGGTGTCTCGACGCCGTCGAGCAACTCCCGGGCGGTCACGTCACGGGGCTGCTCGTAGCCGAGGAACGTCGCCGCGTACCCGATCGCTTCGCGACCCGCCTCGAAGATCAGGCCCCGCAACGCGACCCGGGTCAGGTCGGCCTGGCTGATCCCGCCGCGTGCCTTGGCGAACGTCTCGGTCGCGTGCGCGACGCGCGCGAGACGGGCCTTGCGCTTCGCGTGCGAGTCGTCGCCGCTGCCGCTCGGGCGGCGTGTCGCGCGGTCCGACGCGAGGTCGCTGCCCGTGGCGGTGCCGACTCGGCTCGGGGTGTGTCGCCGCGGGTCGGTGCACACGTCGAAGGTGTCGTGACCGTCACCCCAGGACTTGCGGCGCAACACGATCGCGTGGCACGGCTCGCTCTTGTGGGCCTTGCTGCCCTCGGTGTCGAAGAGCTCCCCGAGACGCTTCGCCTTGTCCGGTGCGGGGTCGTCGTCGGTGAACACCACCGCGTGCTTCGCCTTGGCCTTCTCGACCGCGGTCGCGTACGCCTCGGCCCTCCGGAGGTCGTCCCGATAGGTCGCGACCGCACGGCCGGGGTCACCCCAGCCCTGGCGCGACAGGTGCTCGCACACCGCGTCCAAGTGCTCGGGACCGAGGTCCGCAGCAGACGCAGCGGCTTCAGCCGCGGCCAGGGTCAACTCGCCACGGTCGAGCGCGCTGCGCCACCGTGCGGGCAGGATCGTCACCGCCATGCGCGACCGGATCCACGTCTGTGACTTCCCGAGCCGCTTGCACAGCTTCGCCGGGGTCACGCCCTCATCGAGCGACATGATCTTCTCGATCGCCCGGACTTCCTCCGCGACGGTCAGGTCCTCGCGATGCACGTTCTCGGTCAGCATCGACTCGATGACTTCCAACGGCGTCAGGTCGCGCACGACCGCGGGTGCCATGTGCGCCCCCGCCTTGGTGCCCGCGGCGAGGCGGCGGTGGCCGTCCACGACGGTGTAGATGCCGTCCGCGTTCGCGGGCAGCACCGTCAACGCGTCGCGGATACCGACCGCGCGGATCGAGCGGGTCAACTCGGTGAGATCACCCAGGTGGGTGCGCGGGTTGTCGGGATGCGCTACGAGCGCGGACAACGGAATCCAACGCAACTCGGGCTGCGCCGCGTCGTCGTGCGCTACAGGGGCGTCAGTGGCTGTGGTGGTCATGGTGCTTCCTCCAATGAAGCGGCAAGGGATGCGATCCACGGACACGTCGGTGTGTCCGTGGCGACCCGTTCGGGGTCGATGTGGGCGCAGGTGTCGTCCGACGCGCGGACCCACACCTCACCCAT
>BTUT01000625.1:0-1863 GCA_045862935.1 Acidimicrobiia bacterium | reverse complement strand
CCTCGAGCAACGGGGTGGTGAGGACGACCTGCCCGTCCTGTCCCTGCTGCACCTGCATCGCTCGCCCCATGAGGTTGTTGAAGAGCTGGTCGGTGCCTCCGAGCTCGACGTCCGCGGCGATCTCGACCGAGTCCTGTCCCTGGAGCAACGGGTAGAGGAACTCGGTGAGCGAGATCGGTGATCCACCCGCGTACCGCTTCGCGAAGTCGTCGCGCTCGAGCATCCGCGCCACCGTGGTGCTCGCGGTGAGGCGGAGCACCGCCTCCATGTCCATCCCCGCCAGCCAGGCGCTGTTGCGGTGCACCTCGAGTCGCTCCGGCGTGAAGTCGAGGATGCGCCGAACCTGCTCGAGATAGGTGTCGGCGTGCGCGTCGACCTGCTCCTTGGTGAGACGAGGTCGGGTCGCCGAACGACCGGACGGGTCGCCGACCTGGGCGGTGAAGTCGCCGATGATGAGGACCGCGACGTGCCCGAGGTCCTGGAACTGGCGCAACTTGCGGAGCACGACCGCGAAGCCGAGGTGGATGTCGGAGGCCGTCGGGTCGATCCCGAGCTTCACGCGCAGCGGCGTGCCGCGACCCAGCTTGCGGCGCAGGTCGGCCTCGGTGATGAGGTCGACGGCTCCCGCGGCGAGGATCCGGAGCTGCTCGTCGGCGGGGATCATCGGCGTCACGTTACCGGCGTGCACCGCCGGCGCTACGGGCCCCGCGGTCGTCCGCCCCGCGATCACCTCCGGCTGACGTGGGGGTTGCCCGGGACGGTGCAGCGCCAGGGGTGGCGGTCACCCCGCCCGGCGGAGAGCCCGATGCGGGGGCTCCAGTGAGGAGCCTCGGGCGGCGGCGTGCCGTCGTCGAGGATGCGCAACGGTCCCCGCACGACATCCGTCCCGTCCTCGGCGCCCGTGATGGCCAGGGCTTGCGCGAGGCGGGCGGGACCGGACGCGAGGTCGCGGTCGCGGCGGGCGGCCGGGCGCCGGGCCCACATGACGTCGATACCCGCCAGGGGCTCCCCCGCGCGCAGGAGCACTGCGTGGGCGACCCCGACGCGGCCGGTGACGACGTTGGCACACCAGTGCATCCCGTAGGTGAAGTACACGTAGAGATGCCCCGGCGGACCGAACATGGTGGCGTTGCGCTTCGTCATCCCCCGAAAGGCGTGGCTGCCCGGGTCCTCGCTCCCCCGGTACGCCTCCACCTCCACGATCCGCACGGCGACGCGCCCGGCGACCGGGTCGTCGTGGACCAGCACCTTGTTGAGCAGCTCGGGCGCCACCTCGAGTGAGTCGCGCGCGTAGAACCGCCGCGGGAGCGGGCGACCCCGCCTCACCCCGGCGCGGACCGCTGATCCGCGAGCCAGGCGCGCGCGGCGACGAGCTGCGGCGCCACCGGCTCCGGACCCCCACCCCCGGGGGTCGTGCGTCGCCGCACCGCCTCACCCGGCCCGAGCAGCGGGAGCGCGTCGGGCCCGAGGTGTGGGTCGGTGAGCACCAGCTCGTCGAGCGGCACGCCGCGCTCGGTGGCCTGGCGCACGAGCGCCCCGACGAGCGCGTGCGCCTCGCGGAACGGCATCCCCCGAGCCACGAGCCACTCCGCGAGATCGGTGGCCGCACTCGTCGGCGAGTCGGCGGCGTGGCGCATGGCGTCCGGGTCGAACGTCGCGCTGGTCAGCAGGCCGGTGACGGCCGCGAGCGCGAGTCGCGCGGTGTCGAGGGTGTCGAAGAGCGGCTCCTTGTCCTCCTGGAGGTCCCGGTTGTACGAGAGGGGAAGGCCCTTCAGCGTGGCGAGGAGACCGGTGAGGTTGCCGATCACGCGACCCGCCTTCGCGCGGGCGAGCTCGGCGACGTCGGGGTTCTTCTTCTGCGGC
>BTUT01000624.1:0-1878 GCA_045862935.1 Acidimicrobiia bacterium | reverse complement strand
GTCCAAACAACGGGTGCTTCACGGGAGGCGGGCCAGCCCGTCCTCGACCCGGGCCAGGTCGTCGGCGACGAGCGACGCGAGCGCGTCGGCGTCGAGCGCGTCCGCCGGCGCGGGCCCGGCGCGCAGCACCGCGAGCACCCGACCACGGCGCTGCCGGAAGGAGCCCGCGTACGGGGCGGCCGGCCGGCGGGCCTCGCCGTCGAGCGGTCCGCGGGTCGCGCACCGGGGCCTGAGCGGGCACTCGCCACAACGCGGCTCCCGGGGGCGGCACACCAGCGCACCGAGGTCCATGAGCGCGAGCAGCCGGTCGCGTCCTCGGAGTGGGTGACCCGTGTCCACCATCGCCCGCTCCGCCTCGGCGTCGCGCAGCAGCCGGCCCGGGACGCGCTGCCCCACGCGCCGGATGTTCACGTCGACGGCGGGCACGTCCCAACCGTCGGCCTGGGCGCGCACCGCGGCAGCGGTGTAACGGCCGACCCCCGGGAGCACGCGCAGGTCGGCGGGCCAGCCGTCGCGCACGATCACGACCGCGGCGTCGTGGAGCCGGCGGGCACGACGCGGATAGCCCAGGCGGCCCCACGCGCGGATCACCGCGGCGGGACCCGCCGAGACCACGGCGGCGGGGGCGGGGAGCTCGGCTGTGAACGCGGGCCAGGCCGCGAGCACGCGTGGCACCTGCGTCTGGTGGAGCATCACCTCCGCGGTGAGCACCGACCAGCGGTCTCGTGTGTGCCGCCACGGGAGGGTGTGGCGGCCGTGCCGGGTGTACCAGTCGCCCAGGAGCGATCGGCGGGCCATGCCGGCGGGTCCCTGCGCGCGCGGATCAGACGGCGACGAAGATCGTGACGGTCCCGCCGCGGGGCAGCTTGCCGCCCGCCGGGTTCTGGTTGAACACGACCCCGGGCGCGCCGCCACCCTGCTGCTGTTGCACCACCACGTTGAACCCGGCGCTCACGAGCGCGCCGGTCGCCGCGGCCTGGGTCTGACCGATCACCACGGGCACGTCCACCTCCGTGGGTCCGGACGAGACCAGCAGCCGCACCGACGAGCCCCTCGGCACGCGGGTCCCGGCCGAGGGCTCGGTGGCGATCGCGGTGTCCGCGGGAAGGGTCTCGTGCGGCGTGGGCACGACCTGGGCCTGGAGGCCCGCTCCGCCGAGGATGTTGAGCGCCTCGGCCTGGGGCTTGCCGGCGACGTCGGGCACGTCGATCCCCGGCTGCACCGCGACCTTGAGCGTGACGGCCGAGCCCTTCGGCGCCTTCGTGCCCGCCGCCGGCGTGGCCTCGAGCACCGTGCCCACCGGCTGGTCGGAGTCCACGTTCTGGCGCGCCGCGGAGAGGCCGACCTGTTGCAGCGTGGTCGCGGCGACGTCGTAGGGCTGGCCGACGACCGTCGGCACCGTCACCTCGGCGCCGCTCACCGTGAGCGTGATCAGGCTGCCCTTCTCGGCCAGGCGCCCGCCGTCGGGGTCCTGGGAGAGGACGATGCCGGGTGCCGCCCTGCTCAGCTCGTCGTCGACCCGGGCCACCTCGAACCCGGAGGTGGTGAGCGTGGCCGCGGCGACGTCGTAGGTCTGGCCGACGACCGTGGGCACCTCGAACGTCGGCGTGTCCTTCTCCGGCTCCTTCGTG
Source organism: Acidimicrobiia bacterium (assembly GCA_045862935.1). GTDB lineage: Bacteria > Actinomycetota > Acidimicrobiia > IMCC26256 > PALSA-555 > CAIUKV01. The sequence continues at coordinate 247 of BTUT01000624.1, read as the reverse complement.
TCGGTGAGCAGGTAGACGACGACCACGCCGAGCATGCCGAGCCCCACCACCGCGGCGAGGATCCCCACCCAGCTCCGGTGGCGAGGCGCGGGCGGCGCCGGGATCACCGACTGGGCAACGGCGGCGGCCACGGTGGGCGGCGCGACCACCGCGGGGTCGACCACCGTCCCGGGTTCGTACGCGAACGTGAGTGGCCGGCCCCGCCCGAAGTCCACGAGATCGACCCGCATCTCCTCGGCCGACTGGT
>BTUT01000623.1:0-1880 GCA_045862935.1 Acidimicrobiia bacterium | reverse complement strand
GGCTTCCTCGTCGGGGGCGACGACGATCGGCCACCGGAGTACCGCATGGGCGCCGTCCCGCGGGATGCCGTGACGATCACCGGCAACTGGGACGTGCTCGGCCTGCGGGCGACTGCGAGCTACGACTACGTCGTCGACGACGTGTTCGTCCCCGAGGAGTCGTCCTTCGCGTACGCCGCCCCCGGCGCGCTCGCCCCCGTGCGGCGGCGCGGCGGCGCGGTCTACGACCTCGGCGTGCTGATCCTCACCTGCGTCGGCCACGCGGGATGGGCCATCGGGCTCGCCCGCCGCGCGCTCGACGACCTCCGCGCCCTCGCACCCACGAAGCAGCGGATGGGCGCCGCGTCGGTGCTCGCGGAGAACGAGCGGTTCCTCCACGACTACGCCCGGTTGGAGCAACGGGCGCTCGCGTCGGCGCTGCGCACCCACGACGTGCTGACCCAGGCGGAGGATGCGGCCGAGCTCGGGGTGGTCGACGCGCAGCTCAGCGCGGAGGTCCGGTCCACGAACGCGTTCGTCACGGAGGAGGCCGCCGCGATCGTGCGGGCGTGCTACCTGCTCTCGGGCACTGCAGGGCTGCGCCGCGGCACGCTCGAGCGGGCGTTCCGTGACATCCACGCCGGGACCCAGCACGCCATGGTGAGCTCGCAGCACCACGTCGAGTGGGGTCGTCACCTCACGGCGACCCGGGGCTGAGCCGGGAGCGAGCCGCGCCGCGGGCGTTCCCGACGTCGCGCTCGGCGTTCCGGTCCGCATGGTCGGGTGCACCGGTGTCGGTGTTCCGGGCCGCGACCTCCACCGCGCCGGCGTCGGGCGCGGGGGTCCGGGCCAGGAGCTCGGTCGCCAGCGCCACCTCGACCACGCCGACCGCGGCGAGGATCGTGACCGCGACGAGCCACTCCGCTCCGACCACGACGAGCATCCCGTCGTCGCGCACCGCGTGCCGCACGACCTCGGCGACCGCGTGCTCGATGCCGAGGGGGACGACCACCAGCCCCAGTACCAGGGGCCAGTGCGGCACCGACACCTGCACCGTCCGCACGAGCGCGTCCCGCACCCCGCGCCGCTCCTGCACCACGACCGGCCCCACCAGCCCGAACAGCGTGTACACGACCAGCCCCGGCACCACGAGGAACGCGGCACCGACGGCCGCGGCCGCGGTCACGACCGCATCGACTGCGAGGAGCGGGCGCCACGGCAGCGCGCGCAGCACGTCGCGGACCGTGCGGTGCCGCCCGCGGAAGTACTCGTCGCCGATCGCGAGGTCGAGGAACCCGGCGAAGAAGATCTCGCCGAGCACCCGGGCGATGCTCGCGACCACCACGACCGCCCCGAGGAGCACCCACCGCAGCGTGGCCCCCGCCCCGGCGCGGACGTCGTGCAACGCCTCCGCCCCGACGAGGAGGGCCGCCGGCGCCGCGAAGAAGACGAACGCGGCCGTGCCCACCTGACCCATGCGCCCACGGGCCATGCCGAAGGCGTGGCCCACCACCAGCCCGGGCCCGAGCCGACCGGTCCCGGGGGGCGCCGGTGCCCGGCGGCCGTGCCCCCCGCGGCTCTCGGGCTCGGTCGAGGCGGGGGTCACGCCGCATTCTTGACCGCGGTTCACGGTGAGCCTCACCCCGCCGCGCCCCGGCGACCGGCTTGCATCGCCAACCCCTTGTACGCAAGTATCTTTGGGCAAAGCGATCATCCCACGAGGAGCCCCCATGAGCGTGACCCCGCAGGAGCACGAGATCCCCGACATCGTCTCGGTCGACGACCACGTCCTCGAGCCCCAGGACCTCTGGCAGCGCGAGCTCCCGGCATCCATGAAGGAGCGCGGGCCGAAGGTGGTGCGCGAGCGGGCGAAGCTCAGCTTCGAGGGCGGCGGGATGCGC
>BTUT01000622.1:0-1886 GCA_045862935.1 Acidimicrobiia bacterium | reverse complement strand
GTTGACGCCGCTCATGCTCGCGACGGCCGCCCACACCCGAGGCCGCGCCGCCGCGACGTGCGAGACGAGATCGAGGCACACGACCGTCGGGCGCGGCGCGCCCGGCGGCTCACCCGGGGGCTCGGACACCATCACGACCCACGTCAGGAGGGGCTCAGGGGCACCTTGGCCATGACGCCGGCGTCGACCACGATCTCGGCGCCGGAGATGTAACGCGACTCGTCGGACGCGAGGAACAGGACGGTCCGGGCGACGTCGTCGGGATGAGCGATGAACCCGAGCGGGATCTGACTCTCGATCCGCCGGATCATCTCCTCGCCGAGATCCTCCGCCGAGAGCATCGGCGTGTCCACCACACTCGGATGCACGGTGTTGACCCGGATGCCGCGTCCGCCGAGCTCGAGGCACGCGACGCGGGTGAGGCCTCGCAACGCGAACTTCGACGAGACGTACGGCGTGAGCCCCGGGTGCGCGCCGATCCCGTCGACCGAGGAGATGTTGATGATCGACCCGCGGCCGAAGCGCTCCATCGAGGGGACGACCGCCTGGATCCCGAGCAGCGCGCCGTCCTGGTTGACCGCCATGACCCTTCGGTAGTCGTCGATCTCCAGGCTCACGATCGGGCCCACGTGCGAGATGGCCGCGTTGTTGACGAGGACGGAGACGGGACCGAAGGTGGCCTGTGCGTGCGCGACCGCCGCCGACCAGTCCTCCCGGCTGGTCACGTCGAGGCGCACGGCCACCGCGTTGGCGCCGAGCTCCTGCGCGAGGGCCGCGGCCTCCGCCTCCAGCACGTCGGCGATGACCACCTGGGCGCCCTCGGCCACGAACAGCCGCGCCTCCGCGGCGCCCATGCCCCGCGCGGCACCGGTGATCAGCGCCACGCGCCCTCGGAGCCGGTCCCAGGTTCGCGTCTCCCTCGGGAGCTCGGCCGAACCCGCGACCGCCTGGATGACCGCATCGATCTGCAGCGCGTCGGCCATGGATCCCCCTCCGTCGCGAGCGCGCGGGCCGCACGTCGTGGCCGACGGCAGTCCCGCGCGCCTCGGTTCCCTCTTCGCTCGCGTTTGCTCGCGCCTGTCGGACTCGCCCGACTGCCGAGAGCAATTCAGTATACTCGTCACTGGGTTGGCGACTGGGCTGCGCACTGGCACAGGGGGCGCGGGTGTCGAGCTTCTGGGGACTCGTCGAGGAAGCGGCCGAACGGCGCGGCTCGGCGCCCGTGGCCGAGGACGAGCGCGGTCGGGTCCTCACCGCCGCCGGCCTGCGCGAGCGCGCGGAGGAGGTCGCGGCGGTGCTGCACCGCGCGGGGACCGCTCCGGGCGACGTCGTGGCGTGGCAGCTGCCGTCGTCGATCGCCGCGATCGTCACGATGGCCGGGCTGGCGCGCCTCGGTGTGGTCCAGGTCCCGCTCGTGCCCATCTACCGCTTCCGCGAGGTGTCGTTCGCCATGCGCCAGACGCAGGCGTCGCTCCTGGTGGTACCCCCGCTCGGTGACGGGTTCGATCACGTGGCGCTCGCCGGGGAGGTCCGCGAGGCGCTGGGCGGCTTCGAGCTCCTGCTGGTCGACGACGACACGATCCCGCGCCTCGCGCGCGGTGAACGAGCCGCGGTCGACGATCTGCCGGAAGCGCCTCGCGACGCCGACACCCTGCGCTGGGTGTTCTACACGTCGGGGACCACGGCCGATCCGAAGGGCGCGCGCCACACCGACGCGACGCTGCTCGGAGGAGCAGCCGGGTTCGCACGACGCGTGGAGTACACCGATGCCGACCGGGCCGGGGTGACCTTTCCGCTCAGTCACATCGGGGGTCCGACCAGCCTGGCCGCGGCGCTCCTCGCGGGGTTCACGATGGTGCTGAGCGCGACCTTCGATCCGATTGCCA
>BTUT01000621.1:0-1893 GCA_045862935.1 Acidimicrobiia bacterium | reverse complement strand
GGCGCGTGCTCCACGAGCGCGCGCGCGACGCGCGTCAGGGTGTCGCGCACGAACACGTCGTCGTGGTCGAGGAAGGCGACGAACTCCCCCGACGCCATGGCGAGCGCGTCGTTCGTCGCCCGCGAGATGCCGCCGTTCTCGGCGCGGCGCGCGACACGGATGCGGGGGTCGGACGCCGCGGCACGCTGGAGCACCGCCCACACACCGGCGTCGGTCGACGCGTCGTCGACCAGACACAGCTCCCAGTGGGGCCACGACTGCGCGCGCACCGACTCGATCATCGCCTCGAGGGCGTCGGGGGGCGGGTCGTGGACCGGCGTGATCACCGAGAACGTGGGCGCGCCCTCCGGCGGCGGGGTGGCGGCCGGACTCGGGTTCGACGGGGAGGCGGCCGGGGTCGGTGGCGACGCGGCGGTGCCCCGGCTCGGCTCGCGGCCGGTCACCGCCGCGGGCGCCGGCGACGCAGGCGGGCGAACGGCGCGAGGACGATCCCGCCGATGCGCCACCGCTCCGACGCGAGCATCTCGTCGCGCTGGACGCGCACGTCGTCGGTCTCGTCGAGCCGGGCGAGGAGGTCGGCGACGCGCTGCTCGGCCGCGAGCCGTGCGGCGTCGGCGCGCATCCACTCGGTGCGGTACTGCACGCGACTCGCCACGATGCCCGCGTTCTCGTCACGGAGGCGCCACAGCTCTCGCCGCAGCTCGCGGTAGTCGAGCGGATCGGGGCCGACGAGCTCGCGGTGCTCGCGCTCGAGGGTGGCCTTGGCGTCCTGGGCCGCGAGCTCGGCGGCGTGGGTCGCGTCCCACGCGGCGGCCGCGTCGAGGGCGGCGCGGTGCGCGGCGAGGTGCGCGGCCAGGATCTCCGCCGCCACCGCGCCGACGGCGACGTCGTCGGGCGCCTGCCAGGGGTCGTGCGGCCCGAGCACCTCGGCGAGCACGGGCGCGAGCCGGGCCCGGCTCGCCTCGGCGAACGTGGCCCACGCGCCGTGGCCGGAAGCGGACCCTGCGGGCGGGACAGGCGGCACGGGCGGGGCAGGCGGCACGGTTGGCGCGACGGACCCTGCGGGCGGGACAGGCGGCACGGTTGGCGCGACGGACCCTGCGGGCGGGACAGGCGGCACGGTTGGCGCGACGGACCCTGCGGGCGTGGCAGGCGGCACGGGCAGCACGGGCGCCGCCTCGTGCCGAGGGGTCAGCCCGGGGAGCCCGAGGGACGCGGTGAACGCTCCGAGCCGGGAGCGGGCGTCGCCCGGATCGTCGAGGTCGAGACCGAGGACCGCCAGGCCGGACGCCCCGTGGAGGGCGTGCACGAGGTACGCCTCCCAGAGGGCCACCGCGTGGGCCGGGGCCACACCGTCGGCCGCGAGGGCCGCCACCGTCGCCTCCGGCGTGCGCCACGCCAGCACCACCGCGGCGACCCGCGCCGTGGCGCGCAGATCGCTGAGGACGAAGGCGTTCGCCGGGTCGACCCACACGACCGGCGCCGATGCGTCCGCCTCGGCCACGGGCTCGACCACGGGCTCGACCACGGGCTCGACCACGGGCTCGACCACGGGCTCGACCCCGGCCTCGGCCACCGCCTCGGCCACCGCCCCGGCCACCGCCTCGGCCACGGCGCGGGCCACCGCCTCGGCGGCGCGGGCTCCAGCGGCGGGCGAGGAGGAGCCCTCAGCGAGCTCGGGCGGCGCCCAGGGCGTGGCTCGGCGCGCACGCAGGGCGCGATCGCGCGCCCGCACGAGCTCGGCGGGTGGACGGGCCGGGGACCCGGGAGCCGGCCCCGACTCGGCCCCGGGCTCCAGCCAGGCACCGACGGTGTCGCAGCCGCCGCCCGGAGGCCCCAGCACGAGGATCACCGGCGCCGCGACACGACCCAGGGCCGGATCACTCCCGGTCA
>BTUT01000620.1:0-1896 GCA_045862935.1 Acidimicrobiia bacterium | reverse complement strand
GCATAGTAAGCATGGCGGGATGGCGCCTCCGGTCACCCTCGACCTGATCCGCGAAGCCGCTTCACGCATCGCGGGCCACGTGCTGCACACGCCCTGCGCCGAGTCGCTCACGCTCTCCGAGGTCACGGGCGCGCGCGTGTTCGTGAAGTTCGAGAACCTCCAGTTCACCGGCTCGTTCAAGGACCGCGGCGCGTGCAACCGTCTCCTGTGCCTCGACGACGCATCCCGCGTCCGCGGGGTCGTCGCGATGTCGGCCGGGAACCACGCGCAGGGAGTCGCCCACCACGCGCGCCGGCTCGGGATCCCGGCCACGATCGTGATGCCCGAGTCCACGCCGTTCGTGAAGGTGGGACGGACGCGCGACCTCGGCGCGCGCGTGATCAGCGAGGGCGCCACGGTGGCCGACGCCGCGCGCGTCGCGGAGCGGCTCGCGTCCGACGACGGACTCACGCTGATCCATCCCTACGACGATCCCCGGGTCATCGCCGGACAGGGCACGCTCGCGCTCGAGATCGACGAAGCGGTGCCCGCCTACGACGCGATCGTCGCGCCGGTGGGCGGCGGCGGCCTCCTCAGCGGCATCGCGGTGGCGACGCGGGCGCGGCGGCCCGGAGTCGAGCTCGTCGGCGTGCAGACCGAGTCGTACCCCGCGATGGCCTCCCGGTTCCGGAGCCCGGAGCCCACCGGCCCGACCGAGCCCGCCCGCGTGCCGGAGCCCGGCGGCCTCACGCCCCCGCCCACGGTTGCGGACGGCATCGCGGTCACCGAGCCCGGTGCGATCACGACCGAGATCGTCCGAGCGCTCGCCGACGACGTGGTCACGGTGAGCGAGGCCGCGATCGAGGACGCGCTGACCCGCTACCTCGAGATCGAGAAGACGCTCGCCGAGGGCGCGGCCGCCGCACCCCTCGCGCTCCTGCTCGAGCAGCCCGCCCGGTTCGCGGGCCGGACCGTGGTGCTGGTGCTCTCGGGCGGCAACATCGACCCCCGTCTCCTGTCGTCGGTCGTGCTGCGCGGCCTGGGCCGCCAGGAGCGCCTCGCCCGCTTCCTCGTGGAGATCGACGACGCGCCGGGCCGCCTCGCCGCGGTCGCCGAGCTGCTCGGACGTGCCGGGGCCAACATCGTCGACGTGGACCACCGGCGTCTCGCGCCCGGGGTGTCGCCCCGCCGAACGCTGCTCGCCCTCCTCGTCGAGACCCTGGGCGCCGCCCACACACACCGGATCGCGGAGGCCCTCGCCGCCGGCGGTTACCCCGCCCGGCGCGAGCCGTTGTAGAACGAAGGGCCCGCGCGCACCGGGCACGGGACGACCACCCATCGCGAAGGGGACCGCGTGCAGTTCTCGATGATCTTCGAGGCACAGATGGCCGACCCCACGCGTCTCCACGAGCAGCGGGTGATCCACGACTGCGTCGAGCAGGCGATCCTCGCCGAGCGGATGGGCTTCGACCGGGTCTGGGCGGTCGAGCACCACGCGCTGAAGTGGTACGCGCACATGAGCGCGCCCGAGGTGTTCCTCACCTGGGTCGCCGCGAAGACCACGCGCATCCGGGTCGGCCACGGCGTGGTCTGCATGCCGTTCCGCTACAACCACCCAGTGCGCGTCGCCGAGCGCGCGGCGATGCTCGACGTGCTCTCCAACGGCCGGCTCGACCTCGGCGCGGGCCGCGGCGCCACGCTGCGGGAGATGTCCACGATGGGCGTCGATCCCGAACAGACCTACGCCGAGGTCGAGGAGTCGCTGCGCATGATCGGGTCGATGTGGCGCGGCCCCGAAGGCGACGAGTTCGAGTGGCACGGTGAGCTGCTCCAGATCAGCCCACCGCGCGTGATCCTCCCGCGACCGGTGCAGATGCCGCACCCGCCGCTGTTCCTCGCGTGCACGAAGAACGAGAC
>BTUT01000619.1:0-1897 GCA_045862935.1 Acidimicrobiia bacterium | reverse complement strand
CCCCTCCCGCGCACCACGGTGCTGGCCCTCGCGGTCGCCCTCGTTCCGGCGGCGGCGGGGGCCCAATCGAGCGCCCGCCGGCGCGAGCGCGAGGCCGAGCGCTCCCTCGAGCGCATGGCCGACCAGATCGCCGCCGCCGCCGAGCGCGTCGCGGCGCGCGCCGAGAAGCATGCGTCGCTCCTGGCCGAGCGCATCGAACGCGAGTTCGACCGCAAGGGGAAGTCCGTCCCCTACTGGGCCGAGGATGACGAACCCGGCGCGCAGCAGCTGCGCACGCGCATCGACACCACGGTGGCCTTCTCGCCCGACGGGACCATCGTCCTCTCGAACCTCTCCGGCGTCATCACGGTCACCGGGTGGAGCCGCCGCGAGGTGCAGATCAAGGCGTCGAGCGAGCGGGGCAACCTGGCGCTCGACATCTCCTCGTCGCGCATCTCCCTCGAGGTGGAGGGGCGCGGATCGGTGTGGGGGAGCCGCACGCGCGGCGAGACGCGCTACGAGCTCTCCGTCCCCCGCGGGGTGCGGGTCATCGCCCGCAGCACCTCGGGTGACGTCACGGTGCGCGGCACCGGTGCCGCCGTGGAGGCCAGCTCCACCAGCGGCGACGTGATCGTCGAGGACGCGTCGCGGCGCATCGAGCTCAACTCGGTCTCGGGCGACGTGACCGGGCGCACCCTCAAGGGGACGGTCGAGGCGACGTCGGTGTCGGGGAGCGTGGAGCTGGAGAACGCCGAGGGCGACGTGCACGCCGGGACGACCAGCGGCGACATCGTCCTCACCAACGTGACGTCTCGCGACATCGAGGCCTCCACGACCTCGGGTGAGATCGCCTTCTCGGGCGCCCTGGCGGCCGACGGCCGCTACGAGTTCCACTCGCATTCCGGCAGCATCGAGCTGTCCATCCCCGCCTCGGCCAACGCCCGCTTCTCGGTGGAGACGTTCAGCGGCGAGCTCGACGCCGACTTCCCCATCACCTTGCAGCCGGGCGACCGTTCGACGCGCCGCCCGCGCCGCTTCGAGTTCACCGTCGGCAACGGCGGGGCCCGCGTCATCGCCGAGACCTTCAGCGGCGACCTCGAGATCCGCAAGCGTTAGGCATCCAGGAGACCTACCCGTGAAGCGCGCACTCTGCACCACCCTGCTCGCCCCCCTCCTCGCGGCCTCGGCCGTCGCGGCCGTGGCCGTCCCGGCCGAGGCGCAGCAGCGCCCCGACTTCTCGTGGGAGGGGGCGATCCCCCGCGGGCGCTGGCTCTACGTCCGCAACCTCAACGGCTCCATCCGCGTCGACAAGGCATCGGGCACCAAGGCCGAGGTGACCGCCGAGAAGCGGGTGAGGCGCGGGAGCGGCGACGAGGTGCGCATCGAGGTGAAGAAGGTCGGCAACGACGACATCCTCATCTGCGCCATCTGGTTCGAGAACACCACCTGCGACGAGGACGGCTACCGCACGCGCGGCAGCGACCGCTGGAACCGGCGCAACGAAGTGTCGGTCGAGTTCACCGTGCGCCTCCCCGAGGGGGTGAAGCTGGTGAGCAGCTCGGTGAACGGTGCCATCCGGATCGAGGGGGCCACCTCCGAGGTCGACGCATCCACGGTGAACGGGAGCATCAGCGCCAACACGTCGGGCGGACCGGTGCGGGCCAACACGGTCAACGGCGCGATCGAGGTGACCATGCGCGAGACCGGCACCGCCGACCTGGAGTTCGAGACGGTGAACGGCTCGATCGACATCCAGCTCCCGGCCGAGCTCAACGCCGAACTCGACATGCGCACCGTGAACGGGCGCGTCTCGTCGGACTTCCCGCTCACCATCACCGGGCGCATCAACCCGCGGCACATCCGGGCCACCGTCGGCAAGGGGGGACAGCGCCTCAAGGTCTCGACGGTCAACGGCTCG
>BTUT01000618.1:0-1898 GCA_045862935.1 Acidimicrobiia bacterium | reverse complement strand
GTCGATGATCGCCTGCATCTGGGCCTCGTACCAGGCTGCGTACGCACGGGTGCCGAAGGTGTAGCGGCGCCCATCGGCCTCGTGGTCATACGCGTCCCAGATCCCGCTGAACAGCACGAGGGCGTCGGGCTGGAACCTCACGACGTCGGCCTGCCACTGGGCGCGCCATGCGGCGCAGCGCTCCGTGTTCGACGTCGGTCGCTGATCGCCCACGAGCTCGCCGGGCACGAGCCCGCACCCCAGCACCGTGTTGTTCCCCAGCACGATGCGATCCCCTCCGACCCGCTCGATTCCCGGCGTGATCGTCAACGCCACCGAGTCGCCGACGACGAAGACCCGCGGCGGTCGCAGGGGGCGCGCGCCCGGTGTCGCAACCGAATCGGGGACCGAGGCGTCCGGTGCCGGCGCCCGCGGCGACACGACCGAGCGCGACTGCGTCCGTGCTTGGAGCGGGTCGTCGACCGACACCGCGCCACGGGTCCCGGCCATGACCGCGAGCCCCGCCACGGTCGCGCCGGCGACCAGGAGCGCGACGAGGCGCAGACCGCTCGGAGCGGCGCCCCGGATGGGTCGCTCCACGAGCAGGTAGGACGCGGCGGCCACCACGGTCGCGACGAACAGCTCGGTGCCGGCGAGGCCGGTGCGCGACGGCGTGAGCACGAGGTAGATCGGCCAGTGCCAGAGGTACAGCGAGTACGAGATGAGGCCGATGAGCACCAGCGGTCGCCACTGCAGCACGGGTCGGAGCGGGCTGCGCTCGTGGAGCGCGGACGCGATGACGAGCGCCACCGCCGTGGCGAGGAGCAGCAGGCCTCCCTCGTAGAGCCAGGGGCTGCGGCCGCCGACCACGGCCCAGCACACCATGGTGAACACCACGGCAACCAGCGCGGCGCCGTGCAACCCGCGCTCCCACCACGGCATGGGCCCACTCCCCCGGCCCAGGGCATCGCGGGAACGCCGGCGGAGCGCGGCGTCCACGACGATGGCCAGGGCCGCGCCCACGAGCAGCTCGTGGGCGCGGGTGTCGGTGCCGTAGTACACCCGGGACGGGTCCTCGCCGGGGCTCGCGAGGACCGCGGTCCACAGCGCCGACGCGAGGGCGAGCCCGGCGACCACGACCACGACGAGTCGCGCACGCGCCCGGCACGCCGCGAGGATCCCCACCAGCACGAGCGGCCAGATCAGATACCACTGCTCCTCGACGGCCAGCGACCACGCGTGGCGCAGTGGGGACGGCGTGGCGAACAGGTCGAAGTACCCCGCGGGCGAGGCCACGAGCCGCCAGTTGGCCACGTAGCCGAGGGTGGCGAAGGCGTCGCTCCGGATCGACCGGACCTGACTCGCCGGCGCGAACCAGGCCGCGTACAGCCCGATCCCGACGACCAGCACCATGACCGCGGGCAGGAGCCGCCGGGCGCGGCGGGTGAAGAAGCCCACCAGGTCGATCCGTCCGTGGCGGCGGTGCTCCTCGAGGAGGAGCGCGGTGATGAGGAAGCCGCTCAGCACGAAGAAGGCGTCCACGCCCAGGTAACCGCCCGCGGCCCACGAGACGCCGCCGTGGTAGCACAGCACCGCGATCACGGCGAAGGCCCGGAGTCCGTCGAGCGCGGGCTGGTAGCCGAGCCCGGCGGGCCGTCCTTCGACGGTCGGGTCGCCCCCGGCCAGCGGCGGGGGCACCTCGGCGCGTGTCTCGGACGTCACCGCCTCTGCGACTCCTCCAAACGGCCGGGTCCGCACCGACCGAGGTTACGGCCGCCGGGACGCGGCTCCGCGCACTCCCACCCGCACGAGTCGGCGCGAGGTCTCAGCCCGGAGGACCGTCGCGTCGGCCGTCACGCCCTTCCGCCGGGTCGTGGGAGGAGGGGTGCGTCGCGGCCGGTGCCGCGTTCGGTGGTGGG
>BTUT01000617.1:0-1899 GCA_045862935.1 Acidimicrobiia bacterium | reverse complement strand
AACGAGGGTGTCGCGGGTGAGGCCGTGGCGGGCGGCTCGCTCGCGCCATGAGGCCACGAGGTCGTCGGTGGGGGTGTGCTGTTTGGCGGGACGGGTGCGCAGCACGATGTGCTCGACCTCGCGGGGATGCGCTCCTCGGCCGATCTCGGCTTCGAGCTCGGCGAGGGCGTCATCGATCTCCCCACGCCGCCGGGAGAACTCGCGGATCACCTTGTTGGTGATGCCGTCGATCTCCCAGCCGCCGTGGCGGCTCGGCCGCCATCGCACGCCGAGCTCCTGGGTGAGCTGGCGGCGCATCTCAGCCGTCGCGAGCGCGGACGCGGCGTGGGCGTGGCGGAAGAGGGCACGGGCGTCGAGGGCCCGGTGGGTTCCGTCGGCGAGGCGAACGGTGTTGGCGATCACGTTGTGATGATGCGGAAACGGGTCCAATGCCCGGGACGTGAGGTGCTGGAACGACGCCGCCATCCAGCCGACGCCCCGGACGGGCCGACCGTCGACCCGACCGACGGCCGCGTGGTCCTCGAGCCATCCGAGTGCCCAGTCGTTCCCGACCCGGATCGAACCGAGCACCACGTCCCGGGTGTCGGCGTCGGCGAGGAGGGCGAGCACCCCGAGGGACTTCTCCGTCGTGAGCGTCAGGTCGTAGGCGACCCGCACCGCGGGGGGCCGGCGCCTTTCCAGGAACTCGGCCAGATGCTCGCGGGTGACCAGCCATCGGCCACTCGGATCCCGTTCGGCGACCAGGAACGCCCGCCGTGGACGGCGCCCGGCACCAACGGAGCGTTGGATCTCGTCAGCGTGATCCTCGTGGTGGCGGGCCAGGCCCCGCAAGTACCGATTCGTGACCCCGGCGAGACGAGCCGCTTCGGCCATCGTGAGCCGGTCGTAGGGGGTGCCGAGGGCCCGGATCTCGTCGGGATCGACGCCGGCGGCGCGGGCCTGGACGCATCGTTCAAGCTCGCTGGCCCGCACCCACCGCGACCCGTCCCCCTCAAAGAACGGGATGAGGTACGAACCGGCGGGCTGCGTAGACCGGGTGTCCCCACCGCCGGCGTGAGGCTCAGCGGGATGTCCGGCGTGATGTCCAGCGGGATGTTCCAGGGGAACAGGAGCATCACCGGAAGGACCGGCGTGATGTCCAACGGGATGTCCGTCGGGATCAGGAAGATCGCCAGGAGGCCCAGCGGCACGTCCGGCGTCGGGACTCGCTCCGACCTCAGGGGATGCTCCCACTCGCCATGTCGGTTCCGGGTTCCGGGACGCGACAGTCGCGCCGACGTCGAGCATCACGAGCCGATCATCCGTTCGACCTCGCGGCGGGACACTCCGAGGGCGGCGGCCGTATCGGGCGCGCTGTAGAGCTGTTCACCGTCGGCACCGATCCGCGTGTGGGTGCCCGCACCCAGCGAGGGGCGCCGGCCGGCAGAGCCCTGCGCGGTGATGAGACGCTCCTCGGTGTGGGGGTCCCGGCCGGCGAGGACCGCGGCGAAGTCCTGGCGCCGCACGACACCGATCAGTCCGGCGCCGGCTGCGGCTCGGCCCTGCCACCGGCCGGGCTCATCGCCGCGATCTGCGTAGTACCGCTCGGGCCCGCCTCCTGACGGTTGGGCAGCACCGCGCGCTGAGGTCCTGGACGGCGGTTGGAGGTAGCGGACGATCGCGTCGACGGCGCGCGCGGTGTCGGCACGCCCACCGCCGAGCGGGGTGACGGTGAACTTCACCGGACACCGCCGACGTGAGGTCCCGCGGGTTCCCCGAAGGGGAACCCGCAAACGTGTGATCGCTGGACCTCCCGTTCCGCACCGACCCGAGCAGCCCGCGAGGCGGGTGTTCCAGATGAGCCGGGCCGGCGAGTGAGGGCCATCACGCGATGCCCGGCCCGTGACGGGTCGGCCCGTC
>BTUT01000616.1:0-1900 GCA_045862935.1 Acidimicrobiia bacterium | reverse complement strand
GCCTCGTCGATGTCGGGGAGCTGGTGAACGAATCCGTCGATGAACATCGACCATCAGCCTACGGCCGCGGCGGCGAGCACCTGACCGATCCGCGCCACCGACGGCTCCAGGAGCACGGCGAAGTGGTTGCCGGGGAGGTCGATCGTCTCGAACGGCCCGGTGCACAGCCCCGACCACCCGAGGTCGGCGGGAAGCCCGTCGGCCGCAGTCCCCTCGCTGCGGACCACCACCGTGGGGCCGGCGAACGAGCGAGGGTGCCAGCGGCGCAGGAGGCGGGACGACCGGTACAGGAACGCCTCACCCTGCACCCAACCGGTGCGGCGCACGATCCCCGCGGTGGCCCCCAGGTACTGGAAGCGGATCCGGAAGGCCGTACCGCGAGGGATCCGCACCCACAACGGCGCGCGCGTGGGGTGGCCCACGGCTCGCGCGGCCCCCGGCTCCGGTCGCGTCCCGGGGCAGGGGGCGTCGATGAGGACGAGGCACCGAACCCGCGCGCCTCGCGCCACCAGCTCGGTGGTCAGCGCCTGGGCTACCACCGCCCCGAACGAGAACCCGCCCACCACGAGGTCACCGCGCGGGTCGCGCGCCAGCAGCGCGTCGGCGAACCGGACCGCCATCTGCTCGATCGTCCGATCGGGCACCGCCCGTGAGCGGAACCCGCGCGGCGTGAGCGTCCACACCCGGTGGCCGGCGAGTCGCCGCACGAGCGGCCGGAACGCGAGCGGGTCCTGCCCGCCTCCGGGCAGCAGCACGATCGGCACGTCGTTCGATGATCCGGCACCGAGCACGAGCAGCGCCACCCCGTCGGGCAGGAGCACCGCCTCGTCGACCCCGGTCCCGGGACCGTCGGGTGCCGTCCCTTGGAGCACGGCGCCGAGCGCGGCGACGGTCCCGTCGGTCAGCATCGCCGACTCGAGCGCAGGGCGCCGCGCCTCGGGCACCGCATGGCGATCGACGATCCCCGTCACGAGCTCCAACGCGCCGAGCGAGTCGCCGCCGAGCTCGAAGAAGGACTCGTTCACGCCGACCGCCGGGCAGTCGAGCACCGTCTCGAATCGCGCCGCGAGCTCGCGCTCCAACGGTGTGCGCGGCAGCACGCGATCCTGCGCGACCGGCAACGCGGCGCCCGCCGCGGCGCGCAGCGCCACGCGGTCAGGCTTGCCGGTGCGCAAGCGCGGGATCGACGACACCGCCCGGAAGGCCTGCGGCATCATCGACGGCGGGAGCTGCGTCGCGAGCCCCGCGCGGAGATCACGCACCGAGAGGAACGACGCGCCGTCGGCGACCACCCAGGCCACGAGGCGCGTGCCGTCGTCGCGTTCCAACACCGAGACCTCGGCGTCTCCCACACCGTCGAGCGCGCGCACCGCCGCGGTCACGGCGTTGAGGTCCACGGCGATGCCGCTGACCTTCACCCGCGCGTCATCGCGCCCGTCCACGTGCAGCCGGCCGTCCGCCGTGAGGCGCCCGAGGTCACCGGTGCGGACCCACCGTTGGCCGTCCCCGTCGGTTCCCGTTCGCGCCGCGTCCAGATCCGGGGCGTCGACGTACCGATCCTCGGTCCGCACGCTCCGGAACCAGATCTCACCCTGCTCACCGGGCCCGGCCGGCGTCCCGTGGTCATCGGAGGCGATCCGCACCTCGACGTCGGGATCGATGACGAGGGCCATGGCGTCGGGGGCGGCGAGGTCGCCGCCGGGAGTCAGTACGAGGCTCGCGATGCCGGAGAACTCGGTCGCGCCGTAGTGGTTCCGGATCGCCGCCTTCGGGAACCACTGCCAGGCCGCGCGGCAGTCGTCGATCGTCAGCGGCCCGCCCGTGCTGCTGATCGCGTTCACGACGTCGCTTGCCCGACCCCGTTCGGCCGCGGCGCGCACGAGGGAGCGGAGCAGCCACG
>BTUT01000615.1:1689-1930 GCA_045862935.1 Acidimicrobiia bacterium | reverse complement strand
GCGGATCCAGATCGGTCCCGTGAAGGCGCTGCCCTTCATCGCGGCGCTGCTCGTGTTCCTGATCCTGGCGATCGCCAGGAACTGGCTCTGGGCGCTCACCCTCTTCCACGTCGGGGGCGGTGGGCTCTGGACCGGGATCGACCTCTTCGTGGGGTTGGTGATCGGCCCGATCCTCGGACGGCTGAGCATCCCGGCGCGGGGCCCGGGAGGGGCGCCCGGCCGGCCGAAGGAGGGGGGGAGA
>BTUT01000615.1:0-1679 GCA_045862935.1 Acidimicrobiia bacterium | reverse complement strand
GGTCTCGGCGCGCTTCATGCCGATGATGGTGATCATCATGCCGACGGTGGTCGCGTGCACGCTCGCGGCGGGCTTCCAGCTCGCGGTGAACTACGGCAACCTCTACTCGTCGAGCCCCAACCACGGATGGATCGTGGCCTCGTTCGTGGTGGTGGGCGTGATGGCGATCATCGCCCTCGGCCTGCTGGAGCCCGCGAACATCGCCGTGCTGTTCGAGATGAAGAAGCCGGTGCCCGACGGCCTGGTGATCGCGAAGCTGATGAACCGCTTCGTGTACACGGCCGGGATCATCGGCCTGATGCAGGTGGCGACGCTCATCATCATGACCAGGATCGCGTCGCGGTGAGCGCGCCCGCACCCGGTCACGCCCTGCCCGCCGAGATCCCGCCCACGAGCGCGCTCGCCCGCCCGTTCCCCCCCGTCACCGGGATCCTCATGACTTCGCTCGGGCTCGTGGTCGTCGGCGGCATCTACATGGCGACGAAGTTCCCGGATCGCCCGCCGCTCGGTCTGCCGACCGTGCTGCTCGTCGCCGGAGCGCTCCTCACGGTGGTGGCGCTGGTGCTGACGGCGCGCGTGAGCGACTTCGCCTGGGGACGCTTCCGGGTCGTGTTCGGCTGGGCGCTGCTCGCGTACGTGGTGCAGGCGGGGATGATCGGCTACGCGTTCGTGCACAACGGCGCCGAGGGTGCACCGCTCGTGGTGCTCATCGGCATGCTCGTGGTGTTCGCCCTCGACGTGCCATTCATGATCGCGTACACGAGCGCGCGGTACGCGACGCCTCCCGCCCCTGCGTGACGCCGCGCCGCACACGGTGGCCCGCGCCGTCGGCGTGATCGAGGAGCGCGCTCAGGCCTTCGGCGACGAGCCGAACCGCTCGCGGAGCGCGGCGACCATCACCTTGCCCATCGCGTTGCGCGGGAGCTCGTCGAGCACCTCGAGCTGCTCGGGGAGCTTCTGGTTCATGAGGCCGTGGGCGCGCCCGTGGTCGGCGAGCTCGTCGAGCGACAGCTCCGCGCCCGGCAGCAGGACCACGACCGCGCAGGCCCGCTCCCCGGTTTGTGGATCGGGGATGCCGATGACCGCGGCATCGACGACGTCCGGGTGGAGCAGGACAACGTCGAGGATCTCCCGGGCGCTGAGGTTCTCCCCCTTGCGGATGATGATCTCCTTGATCCGGCCGGTGACCACGACGTTGCCGTCCGAGTCGAGGTGCCCGATGTCGCCCGAGCGGAACCAGCCGTCGGCGTCGAAGGCATCCGCGTTGAGGGCATCGTCCATGTAGCCGAGGAACGTCTGGCGACCCCGCAGTCGGATCTCTCCGTCCTCGCCCGCGGTCGCGAGCCGTTCGTCGGCCGTCACGATGCGGATCGCCACGCCCTCACATGGTCGGCCCTCCGCCGCGTCGAGCATCGCGGCGGGGTCGTCGGGCGCGCAGAAGGTCGCGAGCGGGCTCTCGGTGGCGCCGTATCCCGAGAGCAGCGGCGCGCCCACTTCCTCCCGCAGCGCCTCGCTCAACCCTGCGGGCTTGGGCGTGCCCCCGCCGAGGAACGCACGGACGTCGGGGAACAGCCGCTCGGGCCCGAACACGCGTTGGGCATCCACGAACGCCTGGTGCACGATCGGCGGTCCGCTCACCGTGGTCACCCTGCGCTCCCGGAAGAACGCCGGCGTGGCAA
>BTUT01000614.1:0-1932 GCA_045862935.1 Acidimicrobiia bacterium | reverse complement strand
TCCAGCACGAGCCCACGCCCTCGGCGCGGGCCGCGAGCATCGCCGACCAGGTCGCCGGGTGGATCGATCCGCCCGTGGGATCGCCCAGGGCGAAGCTGAACAGCAGCAGCGGGTACTCCTCGAAGTGGTCCGCGAGGTGCTGGGCGGACCGCTGGACCCGGAGGAACTGTGCGTGGTCGGGATCGTCGGGGTTCGCGTTCGCGAGCTCGAGGAGGTCCTTGTAGACGACCTCCCAGACCTGCCCCATGCACCGGCGGTAGATGGGGCCGAGCCGGCCGAGGACCTCCCGGTCGTCCACCAGCAGGAACCGCCAGCTCTGCGCGTTGCCCCCCGAGGGTGCCCGGATCGCGGCATCGAGGATGCGCTGCTGCACCGCCTCGGGAACGGGGTCCGGGCGTACGCGCCGCATGGCCCGGGTCGTGTAGAGCGCCTCGGAGATGTCCATGGGTCGCAGCCTCGCACACCCGCGGGACGAGTGGCCCGCTCTGGCAGAATCCCCCGGTCGAACGACCGGGAGCGTGAGCATGAGCCGAGCGAGGGTGGCACTCGTCACCGGTGGCGGGCGGGGGATCGGAGCGGCGATCTGCCTCGCGCTCGCCGCCGACGGGATGGACGTCGCGATCAACTACCGCCGCGACGAGGCCGCCGCTCGCGGGATCGCGGAGCTCGTCGAGGCGATGGGTCGGCGCGCCGCGGTGTTCGAGGCATCGGTGGACGACCTCGACGCCGACGCCCGCATGTGCGATGCCGTGCTCGAGGCCTTCGGGCACGTCGACGTGTTCGTGCACAGCGCGGGCATCGCCAGCCGGGGCAACAGCGTGGTCGACACCGATCCGGCCGAGATCGAGCGGGTCTGGCGGACGCACGCGTTCGGTGCGTTCGGCATCGCACGGCTCGTGGTGCCGAGCATGCGCACCCGGCCTCGCGGCGACATCGTGTTCATCTCCAGCCTCGGCGCGAAGGTGCTCGGCGGCTGGTCGGGGCCGTACAACATGGCGAAGGCGTCGATGGAGGCGCTCGCCCACACCCTCGCCAAGGAGGAGCGCCAGCACGGCATCCACGTCAACATCGTGGCGCCCGGGCTCGTCGACACCGAGATGGGACGCCGGCTCGCGCGCGCCACGATGGGCGCCGGTGACGACATCCACTCCCTCGACGAGCGGATGCCGTTCGGGCACGTGTGCAGTCCCGAGGAGGTGGCCGACGTGGTGCGGTGGGTGGTGTCCGACGGAGCCCGGTACGTGACGAATCAGCGCATCGGCGTCGACGGCGGCGGCTTCTGACCCTCGCCGTCCCTCCGGCATCCCGCTCCGACATCCCGCTCCGGCAGCGCCCGACCCCTCCCCGTCGAGCGCCGGGGTCGCGACCCCGGCTCAGCTGCTCGGCTCGGAGCCCGGAGGAGGCTCGACCTCGACGTGGTCGAAGCCGAAGCGGCCCTTGATGCAGAGGTTGCCGGCGGTCACGTCGTTGGCGTGCGGGGAGGTCACCTTCACGATCCGGTCGCGGAGATCGACGTCGCCGACGCCGTGCTGCACGTGCAGCGTGAGGGTGCACCCCACGCCGCAGTAGGCACAGATCGTGTCGGTACGGGTCTGGCGCGACTCGTCCCAGGTGCCGGACGCGCGCATCTCGTGCTCGCTGCGGAACATCAGTGCGCCGGTGGGGCACACCTCGATGCAATTCCCGCAGTACACGCACGCGGACTCCGTGAGCGCGACGTCGTGCTCGGTGGACACGGTCGACCCGAACCCGCGCCCGGCGATCGCGATCGCGAAGGTGTGCTGCCACTGCTCGCCGCACGCGTCGACGCACTGGTAGCACAGGATGCAGCGCGAGTAGTTGCGGACATAGAGGTCGTTGTCGATCTTCGCCGGTGCGGCGACCGTCTCGGCACCCGGACCGAACCGGCCCGGGTCCGCTCCGTACGCCTCC
>BTUT01000613.1:0-1940 GCA_045862935.1 Acidimicrobiia bacterium | reverse complement strand
CCAGGAACCGCTCGTCCTCGTGCGAGAGGACGTCCACGAGGGCGTTGCCGAGCCCGACGACGTCGATCGCCGGCGCCGCCTCCGTCGATCCCTCACCGGTCGTGGCGTCCGGCGCGCTCATCGGACGGGCTCACGCGTGCGCACGCTCACCGGGACGACGGTGACGGCTGGGTGGTCGTGCTCGACCTCGGGCGGGGGACGGAGGCGACGGCCCTCGGTCTGGACCCGCCCGTAGAGCGTGGTGCGCTGCGCGAGGGGTCGCCCGAGGGGCGTGACGATCTCCGCGAAGCCTGCGTCGTCGAGCTCCTGACCGTGGGCGGCGCCGGCCGCTCGCGAGATGTTCTCGTCCATCAGCGTGCCGCCGAGGTCGTTGCAGCCGGCTTGCAGCGCCTGACGCGCGCCGTCGAGGCCCACCTTCACCCACGAGATCTGCACGTTGTCGATGAGGCCGCGGTACGCGATCCGGGCGATCGCGTGCACGAGGAGCACTTCGCGGAACGTCGGACCCCGCCGGGCCCGCCCCTGGAGGTAGATGGGGCTGGCCATGTGCACGAAGGGCAGGCCCACGAACTCGGTGAAGCCGCCGGTCTCGCGCTGGAGGTCCCGGGTGCGCACGAGGTGGCGCGCGACGTGGATCGGGCGCTCCACGGTGCCGAACATGATCGTGACGTTGGACCGCAGGCCGACCGAGTGCGCGAGCCGGTGCGCCTCGAGCCACTCGTCGGTGGTGATCTTGTCGGGACAGATCACCGCCCGCACCTCGTCGTCGAGCACCTCGGCCGCGGTGCCGGGGAGCGTGGAGAGGCCCGCGTCCTTCAGCTGTGCGAGGTAGTCGCGCAACGGGAGCCCGAGACGGCGCGCGCCCTCGGTCACCTCGAGGGCGGTGAAGCCGTGCACGTGGATGGCGGGTGCGACCTCGTGCACGGCCCGCGCGACGCTCAGGTAGTACTCACCGTCGAAGTCGGGATGGATCCCTCCCTGGAGGCACACCTCGGTCGCGCCGCACTCGACGGCCTCCACGACCCGGCGCTGGATCTCCTCGTGGTCGAGCAGGTACGGGGTGCCTCGCAGGTTCAGCGAGAGCGGCCCCTTCGAGAAGGCGCAGAACCGGCACTTGAACGTGCAGACGTTCGTGTAGTTGATGTTGCGGTTGCGCACGAACGTCACCTCGTCGCCGACGAGCTGGCGGCGCAGATCGTCGGCGACCTCCGCGATCGCGCCGACCTCGGGGCCGCGCGCCGCGAGGAGCGTGACGATCTCGTCGACTCCGACATCCTCCCCGGCACGCACGCCGGCGAGCACCGCGCCGACGGGACCCCCGGCTCGGGCCGGCGCGGACGGCGGGAGCAGGCGCGGTGGGCGGTGGTCGCCCCCCGCGGCCCAGGTGTCGTCACGTGCGAGCCCCTCGCCGTCGGACGCCCGCCAGACCGCCGTGCGGACGTCGGCGTGGAGCCAGGTCTCGGGGTCGGCGACGTACTCCGGGTACACGGTCAGCCGGGGGGCGAGCACCTTGCCGGCGGCCTCGGTGGCCGCCCGGAGCCGGTCGAGGTCCGGCCACGGCCGCTCGGGGTTGACGTGGTCGGGGGTCACGGGGGACACGCCGCCCCAGTCGTCGATCCCGGCCTCGACGAGCGCGGCGGGGTCGTCCGAGAGGTTCGGGGGCGCCTGGAGGTGCACGCCGGCGGGCAGCACGAGCCGGGCGGCCGCGATGCTCCACCGGAGCTCGTCCGGGTCGCACGGCGGCGCACGGTGCATCGCGGTGCCGGGCTTCGGCAGGAAGTTCTGGACGATGACCTCCTGCACGTGGCCGTGGCGCTCGTGCGCGGCGCGGATCGCGAGCAGCGCGTCGATCCGCTCCGCGCGGGTCTCCCCGATCCCGACGAGGATCCCGGTGGTGAACGGGATGCGCGCGCGTCCCGCGGCGTCGAGCGTCGCGAGGC
>BTUT01000612.1:0-1953 GCA_045862935.1 Acidimicrobiia bacterium | reverse complement strand
CTCGAGCACCCCGACGCCGGGCCGGTCGGGCCGGTCGTGGCGCAGCGCACCGGCGGCCACACCGCGTCGGGGTTCGCGTACGTCTCCGGACCGGGGATCGCGCCCGGCAGCCGGGGTGAGCACCCGGTCCGCGACCTCAGCGCCACGATCGCGGCGCTCGTGGGCGCGGCGCCGAGCGCGCCCCTCGACGGCACGCCGTTCCTCCCGCCGGCGACGCATCCGTGAGCCGGCCTGCACTACCGTGCCCCACCATCGGGCACCGCCGCGGTGACCGCCGGAGGATCCGATGAGCGACGCGCCGCTGCTGAGCCACCTCTACACCGTCGGCAGCCTCGAGAACGTCGACGGGGGCTTCCGGTTCTCGGTGAAGAACCGGGTGTTCGACGCCACCGTCGTGGGAATCGACCGCCTCTGCATCGACGGTGCCCCGATCCCCCTCGATACCGTCACGCTCGTCCTCGATGGGGACGAGGTCCTCGCGTCGGCGATCGCGGGGGGCGTGCGCTTCCCGTTGCGGGCGGTCGTGCAGGTGCGCGTGGCCCACGCGCCGCTGGCCGAGGGCACCCACGAGATCGTGGTCGCCTTCCGCAGCGAGCCCTTCGGCGCGCTCGAGCTCACCGTCCACGACACCCTCGAGACCCCGACCCCCCACGAGCCCGGGATCCCGCGCGACCCCGCCGACGACTACTCGCCGGAGATCGTCGCCGCTCGCCAGCGATACCTCGCGGAGCGAACCGGCGTCACCCTCGAGCACCTCGGTCACTACTCGTTCGATCCCGCGACCACCCGGGGCAACGTCGAGAACTTCATCGGGGTCGCCCAGGTGCCGATCGGGCTCGCCGGGCCGCTCCACATCCGCGGCGAGCACGCCCACGGCGAGTTCCTCATCCCCCTCGCCACGTCGGAGGGCACGCTCGTCGCCTCCTACAACCGCGGCATGAAGGTGATCAACGAGTCCGGGGGCGCGATCTGCACGGTCGTCGAGGACTGCATGCAACGCGCGCCCGTCTTCATCTTCGAGAGCGCGCGCGAAGCCCGCGAGTTCAAGCACTGGGTGGACGCCCACCTCGACGAGATCGCCGCGGCCGCGGAGGCCACGACGAGCATCGGCAAGCTGCTCTACATCGACACGTTCCTCGCGGCGAAGTTCGCGTTCTTGCGGTTCAACTTCTCCACCGGTGACGCGGCCGGACAGAACATGGTGGGACGGGCCACGTTCGCCGCGTGCTCGTGGATCCTCGAGCAGGTCGACACTGTTCGCCGGTTCTACCTCGAGTCGAACTTCGCCACCGACAAGAAGGCATCGCAGGTCAACATCATGCGCACTCGCGGCAAGCGCGTCGTCGCCGAGGTGACGATCCCCCGCCGCGTGCTCACGTCGATCATGCGTGTCGAGCCCGAGAGCCTCGCCTACCACGCAGGGGTCGCGAACGTGGGCTCGTTCCTCGCGGGGGTCAACAACAACGGGCTCCACTCTCCCAACGGCATCACCGCGGTGTTCATCGCGACGGGCCAGGACGTGGCCAACGTCGCGGAGTCGTCGGCGGGGGTCGTCTACGTCGACCTCCTCCCCGACCATTCGCTCTACCTCTCCATCACGATCCCGTCGCTCATCGTCGCCACCCACGGAGGGGGTACGAGCCTCGCCACGCAGCGGGAGTGCCTCGATCTGCTGGGCTGCTCAGGCCGCGGCACGGTGAACAAGTTCGCCGAGATCGTGGCGGGAGTCGTCTTGGCCGGGGAGATCTCGCTGGCCTCGGCGATCTCGTCGCTCGACTGGGTGTCGAGCCACGAGCAGTACGGGCGGAACCGGTAGCCCCGCGCGCCCTGCGGTCCGCGCGCTCCGCGAGGGCCACCCGCCGGCTACTTCGACTGCGCCGTCTTGAACGCGAGCATCCGCGCGTAGATGTTGAGGATCTTGCCGGCGTAGAGCGGGTCGGTGGCCCAGTTCCC
>BTUT01000611.1:0-1955 GCA_045862935.1 Acidimicrobiia bacterium | reverse complement strand
CACGGGTGCTGTCGATCTTCGAGGGTGCCGACGAGACCCTGTGCCTCCGGGTGATCGCGCGCCGCCTCCTGGAGGACGCGCGCGCGAGCTGAGCGACGTCCGCTCGCTCAACCCACGGTGGGGTCCACGACACAGCGGTTCACGAGCTCCCCGATGCCCTCGATCGCGGTGCGCACCACCTGGCCGGGCGCGAGGAACACCGGCGGCGTCCGCGCGAACCCGACTCCCGCGGGTGTGCCCGTGGCGATGAGGTCGCCGGGCTCGAGCGTGCAGATGGTGGAGAGGTCGGCCACGATCTCCGCCGGGTCGAAGCACAGGTCCGAGGTGCGCGCGTCCTGCACGACCATGCCGTCGACCTCACAGGTGATCCGCAGATCCGCCGCGTGGTCCACCTCGTCGGGGCTCACCAGCCAGGGGCCGACGGGAGTGGCGTGCTCCCACGTCTTGCCCGCGTCCCACTGCGCGGTGCGGTGCTGCCAGTCGCGCATGCTCACGTCGTTCACCACGGTGTAGCCCGCGATCACGGCACGCGCGGCGCCGGACGACACCCGACGGGCGGTGCAGCCGATCACGATGCCGAGCTCGGCCTCCCAGTCCACCGACGACGACTCCGGCGGGAGCCAGATGTCGTCGCGCGCGCCGATGAGCGCGACCGGGAACTTCGAGAACACGGTGGGGTGATCGGGCTCGTCGTGGCCCATCTCGCGGATGTGGGCGCGATAGTTGAGCCCCAGGCAGAGGATCTTCGAAGGCTGCGGCACGAGCGGTGCCCAGTCGACCTCGTCGATCGCGTGGACCGGTCCGGCGGCCGTGGCCGTCACCGGATCCACGCTCGACGCGAGCAGGGTGCGCACATCCGGAACCACGAGCTCGACGGCGCGCTCCCCTTCGATCCGCGCCGCGCGCGTCCCGTGTCCGGTTCGGATGGTCGCGATCCGCATCGTGGGCGACCGGGGCGCGTCAGGACTCGGTGCTGCGCCGCATCCCCGCGCGCTCGCCCCGCGCGACGAACTTGGTGGCCATCTTGCGGCTCGCCTCGTCGATCATCTCGTCGCCGAACATCACCGCCCCCCGGCGCTCACCCTCGGTGGTGGCCTTCTCGTACTCCTCCAGCAGGTCGAACGCGTGGTCGAACTGCTCCTGGGTGGGGGTGTAGACCTCGTTGATCACCGTCACCTGGTCGGGATGCAGCGACCACTTGCCGTCGAAGCCGAGGATGCGTGTGCGCATGGCGTAGTCGCGCAGGCCGTCGAGGTCACGGATCTTGAGGTACGGGCCGTCGATCACCTGGAGGCCGTTCGCGCGGCCCGCCATGAGGATCTTCGAGAACACGTAGTGGAAGTGGTCGCCCGGGTACTCGGGGATCTGCACGCCGCCGGTGAGCACGGGCATCTCGGTCGACGCCGCGAAGTCGGCCGGGCCGAAGATGATCGTCTCGAGCCGATCCGACGCCGCGCAGATCTCCTCCACGTTGATGAGGCCCCGCGCGGTCTCGATCTGGGCCTCGATCCCGATTCGACCCACGCGCCCGGTGGCCTTCTCGATCTGGGTGAGCAGCAGGTCGAGCGCCACGACCTCCGCGGCGGACTGCACCTTCGGGAGCATGATCTCGTCGAGGCGCTCGCCGGCGTTCTCGACCACCGTGGTGACGTCGCGGTAGGTCCACTCGGTGTCCCACGCGTTCACCCGCACGCACAGCACGGTGTCGCCCCAGTCCTGCTCGTTGATGGCCCGCACCACCTTCTCGCGCGCGGCCTCCTTCTCGAGCGGCGCGACCGAGTCCTCGAGGTCGAGGAACACCTGGTCGGCACCCAGGTTCGGCGCCTTGCCCAGCATCTTCTCGTTCGAGCCCGGGGTGGCGTGACACGTCCGGCGGGGAAGGTTCTTCGTGCGCTCCGACATGGCCGAGACGCTAGTTCGCCACCCGGGGAGGGCTGCGATCCACGTCGGGCTAC
>BTUT01000610.1:0-1967 GCA_045862935.1 Acidimicrobiia bacterium | reverse complement strand
GCTCCGGCGTGGTGTTCTGCGCCTCGTCGAGGATGATGAACGAGTCGTTGAGCGTGCGGCCGCGCATGAACGCGAGCGGGGCCACCTCGATCGTTCCGCGGTCCATCAGCCGAGCGACCGCGTCCGCGTCGAGCATGTCGTGGAGTGCGTCGTAGAGCGGCCGGAGATACGGGTCGACCTTGGCCAGGATGTCGCCGGGGAGGAAGCCGAGCCGCTCTCCCGCCTCGACCGCCGGACGCGTGAGGATGATCCGATTCACCTCCTTGGCCTGCAGCGACTGCACGGCGGCCGCGACCGCGAGGTAGCTCTTGCCCGTTCCTGCGGGACCGATCGCGAACGTCACCGTGTGGGACGCGATCGCGTCGATGTAGCGCTTCTGCCCTCCGGTCTTCGGGCGGACGGACTTCCGGCCCCGCAGCACCTCGGTGGTGAGCACCTCCGAGGGCCGCTCGTCGCGCTTCACCATCTCGATGGTGCGTCCGACGCCGTCCCGATCGAGCGCATGACCCTGTTCGAGCAGCAGCACGAGCTCCTCGAAGAGCGAGCTCACCCTCGCGGCATCGCGCTCCGGACCGGACACGGTGATCTCGTTGCCGCGCACGTGGATCGACACGGGGAAGGCGGACTCGATCAGGCGCAGCAGCTCGTCGCGCTGGCCGAGGAGCTCGACCATGTGATGGTTGCCCGGAACGAGCACCTTGACCTGAGCGGGCGACGGCGTGGTCACGTCCTGAGCAGCGTAGCGCCGAGGGGAGCAGCGCCCGCGTTGGTGGCGCGCAACCCGGCCCCGGACCGTGCGGCGTCAGACCCGAGCGCGCAGGCCGAGCTCCTCGAGCCGCGCACCGAGGTCCTCGGCGGTGCGCCCGAGGATCGCGGCGAGCACGCGCAGGTCGTCACGTCGGACGGTGAGGAAGCGACCGTTGAAGTCCTGGCGCTGCACCTGCACGAGCGCGGCGTAGCGCCCCAACGCGTCGGCGTCGGGTTCGTGCACCTGCGCGAGGCGTACGAGGTCGATCGTGAAGCCACCCGACGATCCGCCCTCGGTCAGGTCGATCTCCACCTCGGGCTCACGGGGCAGGAGCTGGTCCACGGGGACGTCGTACAGCTCGGCCAGCCGGAGCAGCCGCACCACGGACAGCGCGCGCTCGCCACGCTCGTAGGCGCCGAGCACCGATGCCTTGAACTCCTGGCCGGAGCGCTGCTCGACGTCGTGGAGCGACAGGCCCTTCTGGCGCCTGATCGCCCGGAGGCGCTCGCCCACCTGGATGCCGATCTGGTCGGCGATCGGGTCGACGTCGGAGTCGGCTGACGGGCCGGTGAGCGAGGGGCCTCGGCCCGGCCCGTCCGCGGCGTGGGGCCTGTTGGTGGTCACTCCTGCGGCCTCCCAGCCACGTCCTGACTGCATCGAGGCTAGCCGCTGCGTGATGCGCTCGCCACGCTCCGTGACCAGCGGCGGCGGGCCGTGAGCACCGCCGCGACCGAGACGGCGGCGGTCTCGGCCCGCAGGACGTGGGGTCCCACCGCGAGGCTCGTCGCACCGGGGAGTGACCGCAGCCGCTCACGCTCGGCCGGATCGAGCCCGCCCTCCGCCCCGACCACCGCGAGCCACTCCCCACCGGTCGGCGGCGGGAGCTCGTGGACCGCGGCACCCTCCGTGTCGCCGACCACGACCACGCCCCCGGTGGTCAGGCCCGCGAGATCGACCGGTTCGAGCACTTCGGGCAGCCACGAGCGTCGGCTCTGCATCGCGGCCTCCCGGGTGACGCGCCGCAGCCGGGCGGTCGCGGACCGGGCCCGCTCGCCCTCCCAGCGCACGACCGACCGCGCGCTGCGAAACGGCACGATCCGGTCGACACCGAGCTCCGTGAGCCCGCTCACGACGTCCTCGGGCTTCGTCCCCTTGCTCAACGCGAAGGCGACCGCGAGACCCGGCGCCAGGACCGGCTCGCGGTGCACCTCACCCGCGG
>BTUT01000609.1:0-1980 GCA_045862935.1 Acidimicrobiia bacterium | reverse complement strand
GGACTTCTTCTCGCGAGCGCTCGGCTTCCGGCTCACCGATCAGTTCGTGTGGGGACCCAACGGCGCGTCGTTCATGCACGCGACCCGGCGCCACCACAGCCTCGCCTTCGTCGACCTGCCGTTGCCCGGCGGCCCCGGCTTGAACCATGTGATGGTGGAGGCCTTGACGCTCGAGGACGTCGGTCGCGCGTTCGATCGCGCGCGAGCGGCCGACGTCCCGATCATCAACTCGCTCGGTCAGCACTACAACGACCCGATGCTCTCCTTCTACGTCGTGTCGCCCGGCGGCTTCAACATGGAGTTCGGGTGGAGGGGCCTGATGCTCGACGAGGCCACCTGGACCGTGCGCACGTACTCGGGGCGAGGCGAGCTCTGGGGTCACACCGGTGAGTTCATGGACGCGATCGCCGACGCGAAGGTGGACTGACATGCTCGACCGCGGGATCCTCGACGAGCACACGCACGCGGCGCTGGCGCCGCCCGAGTTCGACTCCGTCGACGCCGAGCGCGCGCATCGCCAGCGCCGTCTGGTCGGGGCGTACCGGATCTGTGCCCGGTTCGGCTACGACCACTGGGTCGCGGGGCACATCACGGTGCGCGACCCGGAGCACCCCGATCGCTTCTGGGCCAACCCGCTGGGCGTCAGCTGGCACCAGATCACGGTGCGCGACCTGCTCTGGGTCGACTTCGACGGCAACGTGCTCCACGGCGACCGACCGTTGAACGCGGCCGCGTTCGCGATCCATTCGCAGCTGCACCGCGCGCGCCACGACATCACGGCGGTCGCCCACGCGCACACCACGTTCGGGCGCGTGTGGTCGGCGACGGGGCGGCTCGTCGAGCCGACGAGCCAGGACGCATGCGCCTTCTACGGGGACCACGCGGTGTTCGACGACTACACGGGTGCCGTCTACGAGACCGAGGAAGCCGCCCGCTACGCGGTCGCCCTGGGGTCGGGCAAGGCCCTGCTCCTGAAGCACCACGGGCTGCTCACGGTGGGCGAGACCGTCGACGAGGCGGCGTTCTGGCTGCACCTGCTTGAGCGGTGCTGCCGAGCGCAGGTGCTCCTCGCCCAGCTCCACGCCGAGCCGGGGTCGCGGGCGTACGACGTGCTCGACGACGCCACGGCGCGACATGCCCGCGAGCAGGTGGGTGAGCCGCTCCACGGATGGCGCGGGTTCCAGCCGCTCTGGGACGATCTCGCGGCGTCGGGGGCCGTGCTCGACTGAACGGTCGCCCCGATCGACCGCCCTCACCCTCTCAGGAGCACCGAGCCGTGATCGACGACATCCAGGTCGGCGAGGAGATCCCACCGTTCGTCCGCGTGACCGACTTCCCCGAGTGGAACCGCTACGCGGCGGTCAACGACGAGTTCATCGACGTCCACATGAGCGCCGACGCCGCCCAGGCCGCCGGTCAACCCGACGTGTTCGGCATGGGCAACCTGCGCATCGCGTACGCGCACAGCGCGCTCCACCAATGGCTCGCGGGGCGCGGCGACGTCGCCGAGTTCGCGTGCCAGTTCCGGGGGTTGAACTTCCGCGGCGACGAGCTCACCACGTGGGGGCGGGTCGCCGCGACCGGGACGCGCGACGGCTTGGGCTGCGTCGATCTCGAGCTGGGCGTGCGCAACCAGAACGGCGACGAGACGATGCCCGCGACGGCGACCGTCGTCCTCTTCGACGGCGAGCCGCGCATGCCGGCCGCACCGGAGCCGCCGCAGCCGCCAGCCCGCGAGCCGGGGGTTCACCTCGACGCCGGCACGATCGCGTGCCTCGGTCGGCCGACCGAGCCGGTTGTCTCGTACCCGGTCGACACGAGTGACATCCGGCGCTGGGCCCAAGCCGTCCACTACCCGGATCGCCCGCCGGTCGACTACGTCGATCCGGCGGCGGCTGTCGCGGGGCCGTGGGGCGGCATCACCGCGCCGCGTGACTTCAACCCCTTCGCCTGGGTCGAGGACTACCACCCCGAGGCCTA
>BTUT01000608.1:0-1989 GCA_045862935.1 Acidimicrobiia bacterium | reverse complement strand
CGCGCCGGCTTCGAGTGGTACGACACGGACCTCGAGGAGGGGACCGCGCTCCTGCACCGCCTGCACGCCGCCGGGAGCGCCGTGTCGGGCCCCGACCCGCGCCCGTTCGCGGAGCGGGTGCGTGCCGCGTTGGACGACGACCTCGACGCGCCGAAGGCACTCGAGGCCCTCGACGACCTCGCGAGCGCGGTGCTCTCGGGTGGCTCCGACGCCTCGGCACCCGGGGCGCTGCGGGAGCTCGCGCAGCTCGTCGGCGTCGATCTCACCCGGGAGGTCACCGGTCCCTGACCGGGCGGTCCCCGGCCCGAAACCCGAGGATCGGGGCCCCGGGCCGCTGGTACCGTCCCCGGGCGATGGCCGAC
Organism: Acidimicrobiia bacterium; assembly: GCA_045862935.1. Lineage (GTDB taxonomy): Bacteria > Actinomycetota > Acidimicrobiia > IMCC26256 > PALSA-555 > CAIUKV01. The sequence continues at coordinate 1,627 of BTUT01000608.1, read as the reverse complement.
GGCATCACGATCACGCTGCCCGACGGGTCGACGCGCGCGTTCGACGCCGGGGCGACGCCGCTCGACGTCGCGTCGTCGATCGGCAAGCGGCTCGCCAAGGACGCCCTCGCGGCCAAGGTCGACGGGGAGTGGTGGGATCTGCAGCGGCCGTTGCCCGCCGACGCGCGGGTGGAGATCGTGGTGCCCGCGAGCGCCGAGGGTCGCGAGGTGCTGCGCCACTCCACCGCGCACGTGATGGCTCAGGCGGTGACCGACCTCGTCCCCGGCGCGCGCTACGCGATCGGCCCGGCGCTCGCCGACGGCTTCTACTACGACTTCGAGCTGCCCGGTGGCGCGCACTTCACGGAGGCGGACCTCGAGCGGATCGAGGCGCGCATGCGCCGGATCATCGAGGCAGACCAGCCGTTCGTGCGTGAGGAGGTCGATCGCGGCGAGGGCGAGCGGGTCTTCGCGGACCAGCCCTACAAGCTCGACATCATCGAGAAGGTCGACGCCTCGGAGGTGGGGGAGGGAAGCGTCGTCTCGCTGTACCGCAACCCGCGTGCCGACGGCTCCTCGTTCGTCGACCTGTGCCGCGGCCCCCACGTTCCCTCCACGAGGCGGCTCGGCGCGTTCACGCTCATGCGGGTGGCGGGCGCGTACTGGCGGGGCAACGAGCATGGCCCCCAGCTGCAGCGGATCTACGGCACGGCGTGGGAGTCGAAGGCGGCGCTCGAGGAGCACCTCCACCGGCTCGAGGAGGCCGAGCGGCGCGACCACCGGCGCCTCGGTGCGGAGCTCGACCTGTTCTCGTTCCCCGAGGAGATCGGATCCGGGCTCGCCGTCTTCCACCCCCGGGGCGCCTTGGTGCGCAAGGTGATGGAGGACTACTCGCGGCGCCGCCACGAGGAGGCGGGCTACTCCTTCGTGAACTCGCCCCACATCTCGAAGTCGAACCTGTTCGAGACGTCGGGGCACCTCGACTGGTTCGCCGAGGGCATGTTCCCCCCGATGCGGCTCGAGGAGGACGGCCACGACGGCGCCACGTACTACCTCAAGCCGATGAACTGCCCGTTCCACATCCTGATCTTCGCCAGCCGGATGCGCTCGTACCGCGAGCTGCCCCTGCGCTTCTTCGAGTTCGGCACCGTCTACCGCTACGAGCGCTCCGGCGTGGTGCACGGCCTCACCCGGGTCCGCGGGCTCACCCAGGACGACGCGCACATCTTCTGCACGAAGGAGCAGATGGGCGGTGAGCTGCGCTCGCTGCTCGACTTCGTGCTCGCCCTGCTCGCGGACTACGGCCTCACCGACTTCTACCTGGAGCTCTCCACGAAGCCCGAGGGCAAGGCGGTGGGGACCGACGAGGAGTGGGCGGTGGCGACCGAGGCGCTCCGCTCGGTCGCGCAGAGCGTCGGCCTCGAGCTCGTGCTCGACGAGGGGGGTGGCGCGTTCTACGGACCGAAGATCTCGGTGCAGGCGCGCGACGCGATCGGCCGGACCTGGCAGGTGTCCACCATCCAGGTCGACCTCCAGCTCCCGCAGCGCTTCGACCTGCACTACGTGGGTGCCGACAACGAGCGTCACCGGCCGGTCATGATCCACCGCGCCCTGTTCGGGTCGATCGAACGCTTCTTCGGCGTGCTCA
>BTUT01000607.1:0-2015 GCA_045862935.1 Acidimicrobiia bacterium | reverse complement strand
GAGCCCGGCGCGCCCGGTTCCGGTGGGGGTTTCACACCGGGAGCGGGGCCCGCTCCCACCTCCGGTCCCGACGCCGGTCCACCGAGTTCCGTGGCGGCCGGCGCCGCGTCGGCACCCGACACCGGCTCGGCACCTTCCCGGGCCGGCACAGGGGAGTCCGCGTCGACCGCGTCGCGCAGACGAGCGAACACGCTCGCCAGCGGATCGGAGCCGACCCCGCCGCTCATCGGCAGCCTCGCACCGCGCGAATGCTATTGGGCAGCCGTCGATGGCGCCGCGATGGGCGAAGCCGCGACGGGCGCGCCGCCCGCGCGCGCCAGGGTCCGGAGCGCGTCGTCGAGCGTGGCGACGCCCACGACCTTCATTCCGCCGGCATGGTTGCGGGCCTCACGCACCTCGTCGCGGGGGACGATCATGAGCCGGGCACCCGCCTCGCGCGCGGTGACCGCCTTCTGTGCGACGCCTCCGACCGGGCCCACCGCGCCGTCCTCACTGATCGTGCCGGTCACGGCGACGTCACGCCCGCCCGTGACGCTGCCCGGCGTGAGCTCGTCGATGATCGCCAGCGAGAACGCCAGCCCGGCCGACGGACCGCTGACCCGCGCGGTGTCGATCTCCACGTCGATCGGGAACTGGTGGCGTCGATCCGTCTGCGTGAGGATGCCCGCGAAGGCCTCGCCGTCGCGCGACCCGAGCCGCACGAGCACGTCCCGGCGCTCGCCGGCACGCTCGACGGTGAACCGGGCGACGTCGCCCGGTTGGTGGGCGACGACGAGCGGACGGACGTCGTCGGCCGCGGTGACCGGGGTGCCGTCGACCGCGACGATCACGTCGCCCAGCTCGATGCGACCCATCGAGGGTCCGTCGCACTGCACGTCGATCACCAGCGTCTGCTGGCGCTCCACCCCGACCTCGTGACCCAGCCGGCGCATCGCGGCGGCCTTCGCCGCGTCCTGGGACTGGCCCATCTGCTCCTGCCCGAGCCGCAGGCTCTCGTCGTATCCCGCGCAGCCGATGAGGCGCTCCTTGCGCTGCACCGAAGCGTCGGGATCGAGTCGTGCGAACAGGTACCGGTAGAGGTTCGGATCACGGTTCGAGACGGACACCGTCAGATAGAGGAAGTGGCCCGGGTCGTCGCTCGACGCGTCCCCCACCTGCAGCACCCGCTGGTCGAGTGCCGTCGCTTCACCGGGCGAGATGATCACGTACGGCACGCGGATGAACGCCGCCGCCACCAGCGCAACCAAGACGAGCACGAACACGCTCCCACCGAGCCACCACGCCCACGCGCGGCGGGGACGGCGCCCCACGGTGGGCGGTGAGGTGGGCGGTGGGGGGAGCACCCCGACCGGGTCCGCGGCAGGGTCTTCGTACATGTCGAGCCGGATCGCCTAGCGTTGAGCGCCGGTCGTACACCGCACCGGCGGAGGAGCCCCCAGAGTGCCATGACCTGGTACCCCACCGACACGCAGGCCCGCGAGCCTCATGTGCTGGTCAAGGCGTGGCGCAAGCTCTCCGCCGCGGTGCGGTGGGCGATCCTCGTCGTCGGGACCGGACTGGCGCTCGCGGCGGTCATCGGGCTCGCGGTCAGCGCCCTGTTCACCGCGATCGAGAACGGTCTCTAGCCCGCCGCGTGACCTCGACGGCGTACGCGGCCCACCTCGCGGCGCTCGGTCTCGCAGGACGGCTGCGGGGTGACCCGCTCGCCGAGGTCCGCGAGGCGAGCCGCGATCCGTCACCACGGGTCCGCGCGATCGCGCTCGCGGCTCTCGTGCGCGCCGCACCCACGCGCGACGCGGTCCGCGCCTGGACGCGCGCGACGAGCGACCCCGACGCCGCGGTGCGCCGCCGGGCCGCGGAGGTGGCGCCACTGCTCGCGTCACGACGTCGGATCCCGGATCCCGGCACGGACGGCACGCTCGTGACGCTCCTCGACGACCCCGACGTGACCGTCGTCGAAGCCGCGGCCTGGGCGCTCGGTGAGCTCGGTGACCCCGGCACCGGCGGCGAGGTCG
>BTUT01000606.1:0-2020 GCA_045862935.1 Acidimicrobiia bacterium | reverse complement strand
CCCGTCCTGGGGTGCGAACGCCACGAGCGCGACGGTCGTGAGCAGCCCCGCGATCCACATCGCCCGCCGTCCGTGCCGCCGCCGCGCCTCGGCCGCGAGCAGCACCGCCGTCGTTGCGGCGGTGAGCATCGCCACCACCCGCACACTCCACAGCGCCGTGGTGCCGGTGACCTCGAACGTGGCCGCGTAGAGGTACGGGACCAGCGGCGGCTTGCGGTCGGCGGCCTCGCGGTAGAGGTCACCCCCGTCGCGGACGACCTGGGCCTGCGTGGCGATGAACGTCTCGTCGGAGTTGAAGACGTCGACGAAGAACGCCGGGAGCCGGAGGCCGACGGTGAGGGCGAGCACGACGAGCGTGACGCGCAGGAGGTCTCCACGCGCGATCCGGCGAAGCCCGGACACGACGGCCGGGGCAGGGTCCGCGGCGACCGCCGGGCCGGGACGGCCGGTGGCTGGCTTGATCTGCACGTCGGACACCGCCCCTGGGAGGTCGCGGGGCTCCATTATGACCGAAACCGGGCACCGGGCTCGGGCGCGGCGCCGGGTCGGGCCGGGTGCCGGCGCGGACGCGGCCGCTGGCTCGGCCGGTTGTCGGGTCGGGCAGGGTGGGTCGACGCGGTCAATCGCGGGTCAGACGCGGGTCAGCGCGTCGTCCCGGAACCGGGCCTTCGTGGCCGAGCGCTGGAGCTTGCCCGAAGACGTCTTGGGCAGCGTGCCGGGCGCCACGAACACGACCTCGAGCGGGGGGATGCCCACGGCGTCGCACACCCGGTCGACCACGGCGTCGTGGAGCCCCGCCGGATCGTCGGTGCGGGTCTCGGCGACCACCACGATCCCCTCCTTGCCGCGCCGCCCGTCGATGCCGAACGCGATCACGTTGCCCGCCCGCACGCCGTCGACGGTGGCCGCCGCGCGCTCGATCTCCTCGGGATAGACGTTGCGCCCACCGATGATGATGGTGTCCTTGATCCGCCCGCAGACCACGACCTCACCGTCGGCGAGGTAACCGAGGTCGCCCGTGCGCAGCCACCCGCCGTCGCGGAGGCTCGCGGCGGTGACGTCGGGGCGGCGGTAGTACCCCGGGGTCACCGACGTCCCCCGGAGCTCGAGTTCGCCCACGTCGCGGTCGCCGAGGAGGCGCCCGGTGTCGGCATCGCACACCCGCACCTCGAGGCCTCGGAGCGGGCGACCGAGCAGGGCGAGACGGCGCGTGCCGGCGCCGCCACCGGTCGCGGGATCGGCCCGGCGCTGCGCCTCCAGGGCGGTGCGGTCCACGGTGTCCACGGCCATGCCCGTGCCCGGCTGGGGGAACGAGATCGCGAGCGTGGCCTCGGCCATGCCGTACACGCAGAACGGGGACTTCGCGTCGAGCCCGTACGGAGCGCCGGCCTCGCAGAACGACTCGACCGACGCGGGGTCGATCGGCTCGGCGCCGTTGAGCGCGAGCCGCCACGACGAGAGGTCGATGGCGCCGGCCCGCCGCAGCGCGCGGGCCGCGAGCACGTAGGCGAAGTTCGGTCCGCAGGTGATGGTGCCGCGGTGCTCCGAGATCCAGCGCATCCAGTCGCCGGGAGCCGCGAGGAAGTCCTGCGGCGCGGCGATCGCGAGGTCGAACCCGGTGGTCATGGGGGTCATCAGCAGCCCGATGAGGCCCATGTCGTGGTAGAGGGGGAGCCACGAGATGCCTGTGTCGTCGGGTGTGATCGACGCGCCCTCCACGATCGCGTCGAGGTTCGCGGTGAGGCAGCGGTGCGGGAGCATCACCCCCTTCGGGTCGGAGGTGGAGCCGCTGGTGAATTGCACGATGGCCAGAGCGTCGGGGTCGTCGGCGGGACGCTCCCAGTCGCGGGCCGCGCCGCGCAGCGCGTCGAGCGCCACGATCGGCGGGTCGCCGGGCTCCTCGGTGACGAACGCGAGCAGCGCCGGGTCCACGAGGACGAGGCGTGCGTCGGCGATCGCGATCCGGGCGCGGGTCTGGGCCACGAACTCCTCGATCGAGCCCAGCCGCCTGGGGAGCGGG
>BTUT01000605.1:0-2022 GCA_045862935.1 Acidimicrobiia bacterium | reverse complement strand
GTGCTGAACATCGTGCTCCCCAAGGGCTCCCTCGAACGCCAGACGCTCGAGCTGTTCGACGACGCCGATCTCGGGGTCATCCGCAGCTCCGAGGTCGAGTACCGCGCGACGATCGACGACCCGCGGGTCGCCGAGGTGCGCATCCTGCGCCCCCAGGAGATCCCGCGCTACGTCGCCGAGGGCCGCTTCGACCTGGGCATCACGGGCCGCGACTGGATCGAGGAGACCGCGGCCGACGTCGTGACGCTCACCGAGCTCCACTACTCGAAGGCCACCGCGCGCCCGGTCCGGGTGGTGCTCGCGGTCGGGGCCGACTCGGACGCGAGGTCCGTGGCGGACCTCCCGGGCGGGCTGCGGGTCCACACCGAGTACCCGCAGCTCACGAAGCGGTACCTCGACCGCCACGGCATCGACGCCCGGGTGGAGCTCTCGTACGGGGCGACGGAGGCGAAGGTCCCCGACATCGCCGACGCGGTGGTCGAGATCACCGAGACCGGGCGTGCGCTGCGAGCCGCGGGCCTGCGGATCATCGACACGATCCTCACGTCGTACACCGAGCTGATCGCCAGCCCCACGGCGTACGCCGATCCCGAGAAGCGGGTGGCCATGGAGCAGCTCGTGGTGCTGCTCGCGGGGGCGCTCGAGGCCCGCGGCCGGGTCCTCATCAAGCTCAACGTCGACGGCGCGAACCTCGACGCCGTCATCGGTCTCCTCCCGGCGCTCAAGTCGCCGACGGTCTCGAAGCTGTTCAACGAGGACGCGTACGCGGTCGAGACGGTCGTGGCGAAGCGCGAGATCAACGTCTTGATCCCGGCGCTCAAGGGGGCCGGGGCCACGGGCATCATCGAGCTGCCGATCGCCAAGATCGTCCACTGATGGCCGTGCACGATGCGTGGCGGGTCGGCACGGTGGAGGCCTACGACCCGGCGAGGGGCTGGGGCACCATCGCCGGCGTCGACGGCGAGCATCTCGGCTTCCACTGCACCCAGATCGCGGACGGCTCGCGCGCGATCCCCGTCGGTGCGTCCGTGCGCTACGTCCGGGTCCCCGCGCACCTCGGTGCGTGGGAGGCCGCGGCGGTCACGAGAGCCGAGCACGTCGGCGGGGCGCCGCCCGGAGGAACGCCGCCTTCTCGGTGACGCAGGCGGGCTGATCCGTGCGCGAGGGGGAGTGTGGCTACCCGGCGCCGATGCCGCCGCCCCCACCGCCGCCCCCACCGCCGCCCCCACCCCCGGAGAAGCCGCCGCCGCTCCCGCTCCCGCTCGAGCGGGGCGTCGCGGCCGCGGCGAAGCTCGTGCCGAACCCGGCGCCGAACGAGCTGAGCCCACCGAACCCGTGGCCGCCGCCGTCGGAGCTCGGGACGTACCACCGCCCGGCGTGCGAGGCGTCGGCGATCTCCGGGACGTGCAGCGCCATGGCCTTCACGAGCTCCGCGCTCACTCCGAGGGCGACGGCGTAGACGAGGTAGCGCTCCCACAGCACGAGGTGCCCGGGCGGCGCGTGCTCGAGCTCCGAGAAGTCGCGCAGGAACCGCTCCACGCCGTCCCACTGCGCGGCGCGCCGCGCGCCCTCGGGCGTGCGCTGGCGCAAGAGCACCGTGCACAGCGCTTGGACGATCGCCCAGCCGATGGCGAGCCCACCCACCCACCAGGCGCGCACCGCCAGCGCAACGGTCCCGGCCGCTCCGACGAGGAGCGCCGTCCCGAGGTTCGCGGCGAAGATCCACCCGCGCTCGCCGTGCTGGTACTTGCGCCGGTCGTAGGCCTTCCTCACCGACTTGCGGAACCCCTGCCACCAACGCTGGGCCGTGCTCTGGTGCGCGGCGGCCCACTTCGTGATCTCCGACTGGGTGGTCTCGTCGCCCTCGGCGAAGAGACGCTCCACGACCCGGCGCTCGAAGTCCGCCAGGGGACCGTCGGGTGCCGGCACGGTCCTGGTGAACCGGTAGTCGGTGCTGTCGGGCCAGAACCGTCGTGCCGCGCGCTCCTCGGTGATCGCGAGGTGGCCGCGCTGCGCGGGGGC
>BTUT01000604.1:0-2028 GCA_045862935.1 Acidimicrobiia bacterium | reverse complement strand
GAGCTCGAGCGCAGCGCGGCGGCCATCGGGTACTCGTCGGTGCACCTGCTCGGCTACCACGACTCCGGGATGCCCGACAGCGAGCACAACGGCCGGCCCGACAACTTCGCGAACGCGCCCCTCGACGAGGCCGTCGAGCGGCTCGTGCGGATCATCCGGGCCGAGCGGCCGCAGGTGATCGTCACCTACGCCGACGATCGGGAGTGGTACCCGCACCCCGACCACATCCGCGTGCACGAGATCTCCCTCCCGGCGTTCGACGCGGCGGGCGACCCCCGCGCGTTTCCCGCAGCCGGTGATCCGTGGCAGCCGAGCAAGCTCTACTACACGGGCTTCTCCCGGACGCGAGTGCAGGCGCTCCACGACGAGTTCGTGCGCCGTGGCGAGGAGAGCCCGTACGCGCAGTGGTTCGACCGCGTGCTGCCCGACCACGCCGAGCGGTTCACCACGTTCGTCGAGGTCGGTGACTGGCTGCACCGGCGGCGGGCCGCGCTGCTCGCGCATCGCACCCAGGTGGACCCCGAGGGGTTCTGGATGCGCCTCCCCGACGACGTGATCCGCCGGGTGTTCCCGTGGGAGGAGTTCCTCCTCGCCCGGAGCCTGGTCGACAACGGCGTGGCCGACGGCGACACCGAGGACGACCTGTTCGCGGGCCTCCGAGCGGATGCCCACACGCCGTCGACCCCGGCGCTCTCCGACGACGGCCCGGGGGCGGAGGACCTCCGGGTCGAGGTGCTCGGCGCGGACGTCCGCGGGGCCTAGGTTCTCGGTCGTGAGGTACCTGTCCCAGGAATGGCTCGACGAGACCCGGGCCATGGCGGCCGAGCAGCCGCGACGGCTGGGCGCGACGGCGCGGATCCAGTACGTGATCACGGCCGGTCCCGACGGCGACGTGAAGTACTCGTGGGTTCTCGAGGACGGCCGCCTCCTCGAGTCCCACCTCGGAGCGATCGCCGATCCCGACGTGACCGTGACGGCCCCCTATGCCGAGTGGGTGAAGATCGCGCGCGGCGAGCTGGACGCGAGCGCTGCGTTCATGCAGGGGGTCACGAAGGTGGCCGGCGACATGGCCAAGTGGCTCCAGCTCCTCCCGATCACGGCGTCGCGCGAGTACCAGCAGCTCCAGGCGCAGATCCGCGCGCGGACCGAGTACCCCGAGGCGTGACCGCGGCTCCCGCCGCCGACCTCAGCCCTCGGAGCGTTGGAGGTCGCGCAGCTCGCGGTAGCCGATGAGCGTGGCGCCCGCGCGGTCGACGAGGTCGGGGAACGAGGGGTCGTCGCAGCAGAACGCGTGGTCCTCGACGCGTCCGGCCCAGTCGGGGTGCGAGGCCCGCAGCTCGTCGGTGTCGACGGCCGGATGCAGGAACACCTCGGTGACCCCGGGACGGAGATCGAAGAGCGCGCGCTCGACGGCGTGACGGCCGCCCACCGGCGCGAGCACCAGATGGTCGGGGAACACCACCCCCTCGGCGGCGGCGAGGTCACGGTAGGGGAACCCCACGATGCGCTCACCCCCGGCCGGCCCCGTGCGCAGGGGGAGGCCGAAGTCGACCGCGAGCTCGAGGTACACGTCGAAGAACTCGGGGCGCATCTGCAGCGTGCCCATGTGGCTGTCGAGGTGGCTGATGTCGAAGCCCCACAGGATGGCGCGCTCGATCTGGGCCCGGCACTCGCGCCGCACCTCCTCGATGTCGGCGTGGTCCCAGGTGTCCTCCACGGTGCGCGGGAACCCGCCGTCGCCGTCGAGGAGGCTCGGGGCGTAGGTGATGGGGCCCCAGCGGTAGCTCTCCCACTCGGCGTTCAGCGTGAGGTGCACCCCCACGTCCTCGCCGCGGTACTGCGCGGCGGCGTCGCGCGCCCAGGGGCACGGGACCATGAGCGACGCGCTCGTCGCGATGCCGCGACGGAGCGCGTCGTACACCCCGACGTTCGCGGCCCGCGACGACCCGAGGTCGTCGCAGTTGACGACGACGAGTCGGTCGTGGGGTGTGTACCCCAGGCGCTCGACGAGCGGCGCGGTCGTGGCCC
>BTUT01000603.1:0-2032 GCA_045862935.1 Acidimicrobiia bacterium | reverse complement strand
CGCACCAGCACCCCGACCACCGCCTCGTCGTCTGCGACGACCCGCTCGCCCCGCGGACGCACCAACGACTCGCTCAACAACGACCCCGCCGCCAGATCGCTCGCCGCGACACGCCCCACGAACTCGTCCAGGCGGCCCGCCCCGACCATCCTCACGTTCGGATCGCTCGACAACTTCGCGATCCGCAAGTCCGAACGGTCGATCACCTCCAGGCGATCCACACTCCGAGCCAGCACGACCACCTCATGACGGTCACCCGCCGACATGTACAACGCCGCGAAGACCCACGCGCCCACCAACGCCGCCAACACGCCGACCGTGATGCGACCCCAGCGCCGCCGCACCGGATCACGACCCGGACTCGGCTGCACCGCCGCGATCCGCGCACTTCGCCGGTCCGGTTCTTGCGACGTTCGGATCGTTGTGCTCATGGTCCTTGCCCTCCAACCACGACGGTCTGGACCTCGTCCACACCCCGCGGCACATCGGCCGTCAACGTCACCGGCGTCAACACGCCGGACGTCCCATCACTCGCCGACCACGTGAGATCCCACGTCACCGCGACCACGCCGGGCCATGCCGACGGCCGGCCGGCCGTGGCCGTGCGTTGTCGATACGTGTGCGCACACGCGCCCGGAGCCGCCGCCTGCTCGAAGAGATCCACGCCCGGTACGAAGCGCGAACCCGCACCCGCGCACGTCACCCCCGCCGAGCCTGGCTCGCCCGGAGCGAACCACAACGCCGGCGAAGCCGTCACCGTGACACACAGCCCGCCCGCGCACTCCGACTCCGTACGTACCCCCGTCCAGTTCGTCACCTCGACGAAGACCGGCACCCCGACGATCGAGCTAACGCCGAGCGGAGGATTCGACGCCACGACCGGCGGTGCCAGCAACCCAACCAGGCGGCCCCGCGCGACGGACGCAAGATTCTCCGGAGTGATCGCGACAACCCAGCGGAACTCATAGCGTCGCGAGCCGTTCGAACACTCCACCGTCTGCCACACCACATCAAGCCCGGGCGGTGGCAGCTCCAAGCCGTAGTCGATCCACGATTCCGGGTTCTGACTCACGGACTCCGTTGGGATCGCGACCCAGTAGCAGACGACCTCGTTTGACGGACGACCCCCGCCGCTACCCCCCTGAGTGGGCGTCCCGTCACTGGGTACGCCCCACTCCAAGCAGAAGCCGTTTCTCGAGACGTCCAGGCACGTCTCGACAACCGCGCCGGCTCGAGTCGACACGAGTAGCACGGGTACAGCGATGGCGCAGACGGCGACGGACGCGAGAGCGCGTCTCACCGCGTCGCCCCTGGAGGGGCGCACTGCGGGCTGGATGTCGAGGTCAGATCGCGGAGTTTCCATTGACCGTCGACACGGACAGCCACAACGGTTCCCGCGCTTGCGCCGCCTTCTGCTTCGACAGTCGCGCCCGAGGCGTCCTTCACAACGACGCTCACCAGCGAGCAGGTCGTGAACGACGCCTCGTCTGCGCCGTTCGGTATCACCGCGAGCACTGAGGTGTCGTACATCCGACCGCGAGGGCCGGGAGCGTGAGACAGGCCCTGTTGACCAAGCGATGCCCAATGGCGGATCGTCCCTTGAGCGAGGACGTTGTCCGCGGTGAACAGGTCGAGGTACGCGCGCACGCGTCGATCGTTCGGATCTGACGCAACACGAGGATCGGCGAGGAGCGCCGCGACTACCTCGTCGTAGCGATCCATCAGCGTGTCGAATACCGGCTGTACGCGATCGACCGCGGTCGCGGGCGGCTGCGTCGACGGCACCACCGCCGAAGTACTCACCGGCGATGTAGAGGGGCTACTGGACCGCGCCGAACGGGCGTCCTTCGCTTCGTCCCCATTGCACCCGGTGACAACGAGTCCGACCGCGACCACGATCGGAATCCACCAACCGCCGCGACACAGGCCATGGCGAGGGATGCGCCGTTCGCCGGGACTCGGATGGTCGGCGTCGGACTACCGCGCACCGCTCGCTCGAAGCGACCCGGCGACGCGAGGCATCTTCAGCGCC
>BTUT01000602.1:0-2047 GCA_045862935.1 Acidimicrobiia bacterium | reverse complement strand
GTTGTGCAGCGTCGCGAGCCTCACCGTGGTGCCGCCGACGAACACCGGCTCGAGCACCGCGAACGGTGTCGCCCGGCCGGTGCGGCCGATGCTCACCATGATGTCCGTGAGCCCGGTGGTCTTCTCCTCCGGAGGGAACTTGAACGCGATCGCCCAGCGCGGCGCCCTGCTCGTCGTGCCCATCTCGGCACGCTGCGCCAGGTCGTCGACCTTCACCACCACCCCGTCGATCTCGTAGCCGAGGGTGTGACGTTGCTGTTCCATGCGCGTGCAGAAGTCGGCGACCGCCGCGATGTCGTCGAGCCGCTCGATGTGGGGGTTGACCGGGAGCCCACACGCCGCGAGCCAGTCGAGCATCTCGTGGTGGGTCGACACGGGGAGCGCGCGGCCTCCCACCTCAGCCTGGTACGCGAAGAACGACAGGGCGCGCGACGCGGTGATCCGCGGATCCTTCTGGCGCAGGCTGCCGGCCGCGGCGTTGCGGGGATTCGCGAAGAGCCGTTCGCCCGCCTCCCCCTGGCGGTGGTTCAGCGCCGCGAAGGCATCGAGGGGCATGAAGACCTCACCGCGCACCTCCATCCGGGGCTGCTGGTGCTCTCCGGCGAGCACGCGGGGGATCACCGCGATCGTGCCGACGTTGCCGGTCACGTCCTCGCCGGTGACGCCATCACCGCGCGTCGCGGCACGCGCGAGCCGCCCGTCGACGTAGAGCAGCGAGATCGCGAGCCCGTCGAGCTTCGGCTCGGCCACGAGCTCGACGGCGCCCGGCACGAGCTTCGTGATGCGCTCGTACCACGCGTCGAGCTCGGCGCGATCGAAGGCGTTGTCGAGGGAGAGCATCGCGACGTCGTGCGTGACGGGCGCGAACGTGGCCGAGGGCGCCCCTCCCGGCCGCTGCGTGGGCGAGTCGGGCGTGACGAGGTCCGGGTGCTCGGCCTCGAGATCGAGCAGCTCTCGCAACAGCGCGTCGAACTCCGCGTCCGACACGCTCGGGTCGTCGAGCACGTAGTAGCGGAAGTTGTGCTCGTCGATCTCGCCACGCAGCGCTTCGATCCGGCGCCGTGCCGGTTCGGGTGCCGGTTCGGGTACCGGTTCGGGTGCCGGTTCGGGTACGGGCATCGAGCCGAGGCTACGCGAGACTGCGGGAGTGGAGCGCTGGGTCCTCGCGGTCGTGTGGGCGACGCTCCCGATCAGCGCGGGGGGCGCGCTCGCCGACGCGGTGCAGGACTGGGGCACCGCGCCCCGCGTCGTGGCCGCCGTGCTGTGCTGGAGCGCCTGGGCCGTCGCGCTGCTCGCGATCGTGGTCCCCCGACCGGTGGGGCTCACCGCGGTGCGGGCGATCGCGCCGTGCTTCGCGGTGCTGGCGATCGCGACGGCGCTCTTCGCCGATGTGGACCTCCCCAGTGCGATCGCGGCCGTGGTGGTCACGCTCGTTGCCGCGGTGCTCGCCGCCCGCCCTGCGCTCGCGTTCGCCGCGGCGAACGCCGCGGCCTACGGCGACGAGGCCCGCTACCCGCTGCGCGTCCCGCCGGCGCTGTTCCTCGGTCCCCTGCCCGCGGCCCGCCTGGTGCTCGGCGCGGCGATCGTCACCGGGCCGCTCCTGCTCGCCGATGGCCGCTGGGTCGCCGGTGCGGTCGCGGTCGGCATCGGTGCACCCGTCGCCGCGCTCGCGGCGCGCTCGCTCCACGGCCTGTCGGCACGCTGGGCCGTCCTGGTCCCGGCCGGCTTCGTGGTCGTGGACCCGCTCACGCTCTCGGACCCGGTCCTGTTCCTCCGCGAGCGCATCCGGGCCATCCGCCCGATCGGAGCGGCGCCACCCCCCGGCGACGACGTGCTGGATCTGCGACTCGGCGCGACGCGTGGCAGCCTGATGCTCGGCTTCGATCGGCCGGCGGAGGTGTTCCGCGCCGTGCGGGCGCGCAAGGGCTCCTCGATGACCCGCACCATGGAGGTGTGCGTCGCCGCGGTGGCGGCCGACCGCCTGCTCGCCGAGGCCGCCACCCGGCGGCTCCCGGTGATCACACCCGAGGCCCGCGCGACGCGCGCC
>BTUT01000601.1:0-2050 GCA_045862935.1 Acidimicrobiia bacterium | reverse complement strand
CGCGTCGCCGGTGAGGCCGCAGGCCTGCGCGGTGAGCTCGACCGACCGTAGGCGCTCGGCGACGGTCGTGCCCTGGTGCACGATCATGAGTTCGTCGGCGCCAGCGTGCTCGGCGAAGTCGTCGAGGGCGGTCCGCACCGCTTCCGGGCGACCGACCGCGGTGTAGCGCATCATCTCGTCGACGAACGCGGCACGCGGGGAGCCCAGCAACGCGTCGGCTTCCGCGTCGGTGAGGGCCTGTCCCGCGCGGTCGAAGAAGCGCCGCACCCGTTGGCGCCGGGCGACCCGGTGCTGTGCCTCGGCATCGTCGTCGCTGTCGGCCGCGATCACGTTCACGCCCGCGATGACGTACGGCGCGTCGAGCTGCGCCGAGGGCCGGAAGTGCTCGCGGTACCGGGCGACGGCCGCGTGGAGCGCCTGGGGCGCGAAGTGGGATGCGAAGCCGTAGGGGAGTCCGAGCAGCGCCGCGAGCTCGGCACCGAAGAGTGATGAGCCGAGGATGTAGAGGGGAACGTCGGTGCCCTTGCCCGGGGTCGCCTCCACTCCCGGCACACGCGAGCTGCCGGTGAGGTAGCCCTGGAGCTCGAGCACGTCGTTCGGGAACGTCTCCGCGGCTCGGGGATCGCGACGCAGCGCGCGGAACGTCTGCGGGTCCGTGCCCGGTGCGCGACCGAGGCCGAGGTCGATCCGGCCGGGATGGAGGGACGCGAGCGTCCCGAACTGCTCGGCGATGACGAGCGGGGCGTGGTTGGGCAACATGATCCCGCCCGCACCGAGCCGGATGGCCTCGGTGTGTGCTGCGACGTGGGCGATCAGCACCGCGGTGGCCGACGAGGCGATCGCCGCCATGTTGTGGTGCTCGGCGTACCACACTCGCCGGTAGCCCAGCGCCTCGGCGCGGCGGGCGAGCGTGACGCACGCAGCGAGGCTCTCGCCCACGGTCTCGTCGCGGTGGACGACGGCCAGATCGAGGATCGACAGCGGCCGCATCGCCGGAAACGTACCCGCACCTGCCCGCTTGGCCCGGACCGGTACGCCTTGCATACGGTTGCGGCGAGGCGGCCGAGGTGAGGAGCCGGAATGAGCAGCGACCTGTACTACGACCCCTACGACTACTCCATCGACGCGGATCCGTACCCGATCTGGAGGCGACTGCGCGACGAGGCGCCGCTCTACCACAACGAGAAGCTCGGGTTCTACGCACTGAGCCGCTACGACGACGTGCTCGAAGGCCTGCTCGACCACGAGACGCTCGTGTCGAGCCACGGCATCACGCTCGAGATGATCAACGACGAGCCCATCGGCATCCCGATGATGATCATGATGGACCCGCCCGAGCACACGTGGCTGCGCAAGCTGGTCAACCGCGCGTTCACGCCGCGACGGGTGGACGCGCTCGAGCCCCGCATCCGCGCGATCTGTGCGAACCTCCTCGATCCCCTCGTGGGCGCGGGTGGCTTCGACTACGTGCGGGACTTCGCCGGGCTCGTGCCGCCCACGGTGATCCTCGCCCTCATGGGCTTCCCCGAAGGTCACGAGGCCGCGTTCCGCAAGACGGTCGACACCTCGATGCATCTCGACGAGGACATCGATCCCGCGAAGCTGTCGCGCCGCGACATCCCCACGCAGGAGGAGCTGGTCTCCGACAAGGGAGAGATCGGCTCGGAGGTGTTCGCGATGCTGCCCGATCTCATGGCCCAGCGTCGCGCCGATCCGCAGGACGATCTCATCTCCGCGCTGGTGCACTCCGAGGTGGAGACCGCGGACGGGTCGCCTCGCCGCCTCACCGACAACGAGATCATCGCGTTCGTGCAGCTGCTGTCGCTCGCGGGCTCGGAGACGGTGGTGCGCCTGCTCGGCTACACCGCGGTGACGCTCGCCCGGTTCCCCGACCAGCGTGAGATCCTCCGGGCCGAGCCAGAGCTGAGCACGAACGCCGTGGAGGAGATGCTGCGCTTCGAGGCTCCGTCGCCCATCCAGGGACGGTGGGTGGCCCGTGACGTGGAGTACCACGGCACCGTGGTGCCGCGCGGGTCGAAGATGGCGCTGC
>BTUT01000600.1:0-2055 GCA_045862935.1 Acidimicrobiia bacterium | reverse complement strand
GAACAGCAGGACGGTGCGCGGCCGGTGCGGCGCGAGGCCCTGGTCGGGGAAGAAGTGGGGGTCCCGTGCGGCCACGACGGCGTCGAGGACGAGGAAGCCCGCGTGCCGGTGGTCGGGGTGCAGCCGATAGCGCTTCCACGGATCGTGGGTGAGCACGACGTCGGGGCGCACCTCGCGGATCACGGCACAGACGGCGGCCCGCTCGGCCGCGGTCTCACCGAGGTCGCCGTCGACGAAGTT
Source organism: Acidimicrobiia bacterium (assembly GCA_045862935.1). Lineage (GTDB taxonomy): Bacteria > Actinomycetota > Acidimicrobiia > IMCC26256 > PALSA-555 > CAIUKV01. Next base: position 1,815 of record BTUT01000600.1, on the reverse strand, counting down.
GGTGCGGTGCACACGGGTCGCGCCGAGTGCCCGGGCGGCGTCGGCCTGCTCGGCGACCCGACGGGCCGCGAGCTCGTCGAGGTCGGCGTGGGGATCCCACGTGCCCTTCGAGCCGTCGGTGAGCACGAGGAGGTGGACCTCCGCACCGGCGTCGCTCCACTTGCGGAGGGTCGCTCCGCAGCCGAACTCGACGTCGTCGGGATGGGCGCCGACGGCGAGGACGCGGGCGGGACGGGGGAGGTCGATCGATGGAACGGGGGCAGTCACGGGCACGACGCTCCCGCCGCGTGGAGTCCGACGAACCCGGGGTCGCACGCCGCGAGACGCGCGACGTCCGCGGCGGTGTCGACGTCGAAGGCGAGCGCAGCCTCGCGCACGATCCTGACGCCGAGGCCGACGGATCGTGCGTGGTGCACGTGGCGTCGGAACGACCCCGGTCCGTAGGCGAACGCGAAGCCGGTGCCGGCCGGCAGTGAGAGCACCGGGGTGCCGTCGTCGTGGTGGCACGGCACGATGACCGCGATCGGGAGCCCGGCGTCTCGGACGACCGCTGCGAAGTCGACGGCGAACGGGAGGTCCGCATGGGCGACCACGACCCGTCGGCAGCCCTCGGCGCGCAGCGCGGCGCAACCGGCGCGAGCGGCGCCGTCGAGCGAGCCGGGATCGGGCACCACGCCGAGCGCGAGGCCGTGGGCCCAGTCCACGACGTCGGGCGCGCTGGTGACCACCACGACGGGCGCGTCTCCTGCCGCGCACACCACCTGGTGCGCGAGCCGACGCGCGAGCGCTTCGCGCGCGTCCTCGTCGAGCACCTCCGCGAGGCGCGTGTTGCCGAGCCGGAACGCCCGGATGGGGACCACGACGCCGAACGGCGCGCCTTCGCTCGTCGGGGCGGGTCGCATGGGGCTGCGTATGCTACCGCGGTGTCGACGCCCGCATCCCCCGACGGCCCGTGATCGCGACGTCCGGGTTCTCGCGTTGCGCGGTGATCGGCGCGGGTTCCTGGGGAACGGTGGTCGCCGAGATCCTGGCGAGCAACGCAGAGGTCGTGCTGTGGAGTCGCGATCCCGCGTTGGCGGATGCGATCGACCGCCGGCACGAGAACTCCCGGTACCTGGCCGGGATCCGGTTGTCGGCGGAGCTGCGCGCGACGAGCGATCTGCGCCGGACGTGTCGCGGCGCGGACGTCGTCGTGATGGCGGTCCCGTCCCACGGGTTCCGCGAGGTGCTCACCGCCGCGGGTCCCGACGTCTCGGAGCGCGCCGTGGTGGTGAGCCTCACCAAGGGCATCGAGCAGGGAACGCTGGCCCGGATGAGCGAGGTCGTGGAGGGTGTGCTCCCGGCGCAGGCGCGCGAGGCCATCGCCGTGCTCACCGGTCCCAACCTCGTGCGCGAGATCGCGGAGGGTCAGCCGGCGGCATCGGTGATCGCCGCCCGCAGTCCCGAGGTCGGTGCCCGCCTGCAGCAGCTGTTCATGACCCCAGCGTTTCGCGTGTACACGAATGCCGACGTCGTCGGCTGTGAGATCGCCGGCGCGACCAAGAACGTGATCGCCATCGCCGTCGGGGCCGCGGCGGGGTTCGGGTTCGGCGACAACGCGCGCGCCGCGCTCATCACCCGGGGCCTCGCGGAGATGACCCGCCTGGGCGTCGCGCTCGGTGGCGACCCGCTCACGTTCGCGGGCCTCGCCGGTGTCGGGGATCTCGTCGCGACGTGCACGAGCGAGCAGAGCCGCAACCGGCGCGTGGGCTACGAGTTCGGTCGCGGTCGCCCGCTCGCCGACATCATGAGCGATACGCCCATGGTCGCCGAGGG
>BTUT01000599.1:0-2062 GCA_045862935.1 Acidimicrobiia bacterium | reverse complement strand
CCCGGCCGCCGACGGGGATGCGCATCTCGTCCTTCTGCGCGGGGACGAACCACGCGGTCAGCGGATCGTGGGGGTGCGCGGCCACCGGGAACCCGAACACCGACGGCTCCACGCCGGTGATCTCAGTGAACGTGGCTCCGCCGTCGGTGGAGCGGAACATCCCGTTGTGGTGCTGGCACCAGACCACGTCGGGATCCGCCGCGCAGCGTGCGAGGCGGTGCGCGTCCTGGGCGACGGGCTCGTACTCCTGGCCGGGCGGCATGTACTCGCTGCGCAGGCCGGTGCCGATGGCCCACGACGCGCCGCCGTCGGACGTGCGCCACACGCCGCCGGTCGACACGCCGATCGCGAGCGTGCCCGCGTCGCGCGGGTCACACGAGATCGAGTGCAGCCCGGGCGCGTCGTAGCCGCCGCCCGTCCACTCCTTGCGGCGCGGGTCGTCCCAGAGCGGGCGCACGAGCGACCACGAGTCGCCCCGGTCGTCGGACACGAACAGCCCGCCCGGGATCGTGCCCGCGAAGAGGCGGCCGGGCGTGTCGGGGTGGCCGGGCTCGAGCGTCCACACCAGCTTCGTCGCCCACGGGATCGGGATCTGGCGGTACGGCTCGATCCAGGACTCGTCCTCGGGCTGGGGTGGGTACTCGGGGCACGCGATCTCGGTCCACTCACCGTCGCCGCCCGGGTCGCGCCGATGCAGCTTCACGCCGAAGTGGCCGTGGTCGAGCGCGGCGTACGCGGTGCCGTCGCGCGGGTCGTGGAGCACCGCGGTGACCGGTATGCCGAGGTGCGCGGCGTCGACGACGGCGTACGTGCCGCCGCGCCGTTCGATCGTGAACAGGCCCTTGCGGGTACCGACCAGCAGCTGGGCTGTCATGGACTCTCCTCGACGGGTGAGGTGGGTGAGGTGGGTGAGGTGGGTGGCGGGCGGTGGGGTGGGCCCGGCTCAGCCGCCGGACAGCGCCTGGAGCACGTAGACCTCGCTGGTGGGTCCGACCGGGTCGTCCATCACGGCTCGATCGGCGACCTGTGTGCCGTCCACGAACACGTTGACGTGGGTGCGCAGCGTGCCCTGCTCGTCGAACACGTAGCCCCGGACCCGGGGGTGCGTCGCGAAGTACGCATCGAGCGCGGCGCGTGCGGTGGGTGCATCGACATGTTCGGGCGGGCAGTCGACGTGGCGACGGAGGTTCGGGGTGAAGTGCACGATCGCCACCGGGGCGCAGCGTAGGACAGGATGGCCCGATGCGACAGGAGACACCGGCGATGCGGCTGCAGGCGTGCCTCAACGGCGCCCGCGCGCCCGGCGCCCACCCGCGGCTGCCGGTGACGCCTGCCGCACTGGCGACGGACGCCGTGGCAGCGGTCGGGGCCGGTGCGGACGCCCTCCACGTGCACATCCGGGGAGCCGATGGGGCCGAGAGCTACGCGCCGGGCGCCGTGGCCGCGACCCTCGGCGCCCTGCGCGCCGCGGTGTCCGTGCCCATCGGCGTGTCGACCGGGGCCTGGGTGGTGGCGGACCCGGTGGCACGCGTCGAGTTGATCGCGGGGTGGGAGGTGCTCCCGGACTTCGCGTCGGTGAACTTCCACGAGGCGGGCGCCGCCGAGGTGGCGACGCTCCTGCTCGACCGCGGGGTGGGGGTGGAGGCCGGCCTGTGGGACGCCGACTCGGCGCGGGCCCTGTTCGCCAGTGGCCTCGCCGAGCGGTGCGTGCGGATCCTGCTCGAGCCCATCGACCAGGACCCCACGGTGGCCGAGGCCACCCTCGCGGGGCTGCTGGACGCGGTCGAGGGCGTGGCCCCGGGCGCCGGTCGCCTGCTGCACGGGTTCGGCGCGACCACGTGGGCGATGTTGCGGCGCGCCGGTGGGCTCGGCTTCGCGTCGCGCATCGGGCTCGAGGACACGCTCACGTTGCCGGACGGCACACCCGCGCCCGACAACGCCGCGCTGGTCGCGGCCGGACGGGCGCTGCTCGACGGCTGACCGTCCGGCGGACGGACCCGCGTCGTGCCCGGATCACGGTCGGCACCCGTCGGCATCAGCCGGCGCGCTCGCGTCGGGGGTG
>BTUT01000598.1:0-2069 GCA_045862935.1 Acidimicrobiia bacterium | reverse complement strand
CGATCGCGGAGGGCATGCTCGACGCCATGCGTGACGGCGACATCTTCTCGAGCGCGACCACCGCGCCGGCCGGAGCGAGCCCCATCGACCGGCTCGCCGCGTTCAGCGGCCGCACGGTCTGACGCTACGGGGCCGAGTCCGCTACTTCCACGCCGCTCGACCCCGCGCCGGCCTCGACGTACGCGAAGAGCTCCCATTCGCCGGGCAAGCCCTTCAGCGTCCGCGCGCCGCGCGGGCGGAACTCGAGCTGGGATCCGTGCGCGAGCGCGCGGGTCGTGGCCGACACCAGGATCTCGTTCGGCTCGGCCGCGCCCAGGATGCGCGCCGCTTCGTGCACCGCGATGCCCCGTACGTCGGAGCCCACGATCTCGACCTCGCCCACGTGCACGCACGCGCGGATCCCGATCCCCGCGTCCTGCGCGGTCCTCCGGACGTCGGCGGCACAGTGGAGTGCGGCCGCGGGGCCGTCGAAGCGCGCGAGCAGCCCGTCGCCGGTGGTGTTGACCTCCTGGCCCCGATATCGCTCCACGGCACCGCGCGCCGCTTCGTAGTGGGAGGAGAGGATGGCGCGCCACGCGTGGTCGCCGACCCGACCCGCGGTCACGGTCGAGTCGACGATGTCGGTGAACAGCAGCGTCACCAACGTGCGCCCCGGAGCGCCGATGAGGCTGTATCGGGTGAACGCCCGGAGCCCGGTCCACTCGACCTGCACGCACGGCTCGTCGCCCAGCGTGTAGCCGTCGTGGCCCGGCGGGATCTCGAAGACGTCTTCGGGCCCGAACTCGCGGCGGGTGCCGTCGCGCATCGTCACGCCGAAGCGTCCCGAGAGCACCACGCCGACGTGCCGGGCCTCGCACCAGTCGCCTCCCACCCGGGGGCGGACGTGGTCGTACCAACGCCAGCCCGGCTGGAGCGTCATCCGACCCACGGTGATGTCGCCGAGGTCCACCTGCTCGATGACGATCAGCGGATACTCGACCGTCTGATCGGGTTCCCGGAGACTTCTCGAGCGGGGTTCGGGCACCGGGGCATCCTGGCCAGGACGCACCGAGGCGGTCAAACGGGTTGCCCTGCTCCTAGAACTCCGGGCGCAGGGGGAAACCGCTGTCGCCGGCGTCGGTGGCCGTGCCGGTGACCTGGTGGATCTGGGCGTCGTCGAGCCCGAAGCCGAACGCCGCCGCCGCCATGTAGAGGCGCCAGACGCGCGCCCGCCCCTCACCGGCCTCGCGCACCGCGTCGTCCCAACCGGCCTCGAGGTTGGCGACCCAGCAGCGCAGCGTACGCGCGTAGTGCTCGCGCAGGCTCTCGAGGTGGCGCACCTCGAAGCCCGCCTTCTGCATCGCGGACACGACCGCGCCCACCTCGTGCAGCTCGCCGTCGGGGAACACGTAGCGGTCGGTGAACGTCCATCGGAGCATGCGCGGCGCGAACCGGCGATGGGTCTTGCGTCCGGCGTGGGCCGGCGCGCTGATGCCGTGGTTCACCATTCGACCTCGGGGGGCGAGCAGGCTGCGGCACCGCCGGAAGTAGCGGTCCAGCTCCGCGAGACCGACGTGCTCGAACATGCCGATCGAGCTGATGGCGTCGTAGGGACCGTCGGTGACGTCGCGGAAGTCGCCGTGACGCACCTCGACTCGGTCGGCGAGGCCCCGCTCCGCGACGCGCTTGCGTGCGAGCTCGGCCTGGGGGCGCGACAGCGTGACCCCGACCGCGTGCACCCCGTGGTGCTCCGCCGCGTGCAGCAGCATGCCGCCCCAACCGCAGCCGACGTCGAGGACGCGCATCCCGGGCGCCAGCGCGAGCTTGCGGCAGATCAGCTCGTACTTGTTCGCCTGGGCCTGCTCGAGGGTGGTGGTGTCGTCCGTCCACACCGCGCACGAGTACGTGAGCGACGGCCCGAGGACGATGCGGTAGAAGTCGTTCGACACGTCGTAGTGGTGCGCGATCGCCGCGGCGTCGCGCTCGCGCGAGTGTCGGCGGCCGTGGAGGCGCGCCTCCTCCGGTGGCGGCGCGAGCGGCTTCAGCCCCGACGCGCCGACGAGGCGCAGCACCTCCGCGACGAGGCGCGG
>BTUT01000597.1:0-2083 GCA_045862935.1 Acidimicrobiia bacterium | reverse complement strand
GATCCCAGGTCGCGCCGAGCGCCGTGCCGCAGGGGATGCACGTTGACGTCTGGAGGGTGACACCGGGCACACCAGGCCCGCGCGCCCCGCTGGGCCCGTCGGTGACCACGATCTTCGGGATCCCCACCCGCGCGACCGCGACGGTGGACCACAGGTCCTCACCGGCGGTGAGCCCCGCCTTCTCCCCGAGGGTGAGCGCTTCGATCAGTGCGTCGACGTCGGCCACCGCCGGTCCTCCTCGTACTCGATGACGGTCACGGGGTTCCCACGCCCCGGGATCGCGCGCGCGAACGGCGCCGGGATCGCGCGCCGGAACGGGGCGGGGATCAGGATCGGACCCGGGCCACGCTAGGTCTTCCGGAGCCCGGTACCCATCTCCCCGCGCGGTGCGTCACGTCACAGCGCCCGGGCGACGTGGACACCGCTCACGCGCGCGTGCAGAACCTCGGCCGGGTCCGCGTCGTGACCTGACCGCGACCGTCACCCGTCGGGGATGCCACCCATCGTCGGGCCTCCGTCCACGGCGAGGGTCTGACCGGTGACGAACGACGCGGCGTCGCTCGCGAAGAACAGGATCGCGGTGGCGACCTCCCGCGGCATGCCCACGCGGCGCAGGGGGACGTCGGCGGTCATCGCGGCCCGGTCGAGGTTCGCGACCTCCCAGGCGTCGACGGCACGCTCCGACGCCACGAGACCCACGGCGACGCAGTTCACCCGGATGCCGTGGCGCGCCCACTCCGCGGCCGTGACCCGCGTGAACATCTGGAGCGCCGCCTTCGCCGAGGCGTAGTGCGCGCCACCTCTCACACCCGTGAGCCCCGCACCCGATGACACGTTCACGATCGCGCCCGACCCTTGCTCGATCATGTGCGGCCCCACGGCGCGCGTGCACAGATAGGCGGCGCGGGCGTTCAGGTCGAACGCGCTGTCCCAGGCCTTCGGCGTGAGGTGGGTGAGCGGGCCCATGCGCGTGCCGCCCGCGTTGTTCACGAGGATGTCGATTCGCCCCAGCTCGTCGACCGCCCGCGCCACCAAGTGGTCGACCTGCTCCTCCACCTTCACGTCCGTGGGCACCGGTACGCAGCGCCGGCCGGTCGCGTCGCGGATCTCCGCGGCGACCCGCTCCAGCTCGGCAGCCGTGCGGCTGGCGATCACCACGTCGGCGCCGCGCTCGGCGAGCACGCGTGCGGTCGCGGCGCCGATCCCCGTACCCCCGCCGGTGACGATCGCCACGCGATCGCGCAGATCGAAGTCGTCGGGCATCGGCGGGTCCTCCTGCGTCAGCTCGACGCCGGAGCCATGTCGAGCACGACCTTGCCGATCGCTCGGCCGTCGGCCACGAAGCGGAGCGCAGCCGCGGCGTCGTCGAGTGCGAAGGTCGCGCCCACGTGGGGCGTGACCTCACCGGCCGCGAACCGCGCGAGGAGCTCGTCCTCGTTGCGCGCCAGCTCGTCGGGGTGGTGCGTGGCGAACTGGATGAACTGGAAGCCGAGGATGTGGACGCCCTTGAGCAGCACCAGGTTCAGGGGGATGCGCGGGATGCCCGCCGCGAAGCCCACCGTGACGAACCTCCCGCCGTAGTGGAGCGCGCGCAGCGCAGGCTCGGCGAGATCACCGCCCACCGGATCGACCACCACGTCGGCACCCTCGGGGAGCGCGTCACGCAGCGCCGCGCGCAGATCTCCGTCCCGGTGGTTCACGAGTCGGGTCGCCCCGGAGGCGGCGGCCGCGTCGAGCTTCTCGCGTGACGAGGCGATCGCGGTGACCGTCGCGCCGAGCACGGCACCGATCTGCACGGCAGCGAGGCCCACGCCGCCGCCTGCGCCGAGCACGATCAGCTCCTCACCCGGTTGGATGGCGGCCACCGAGCGGAGCACGTGATAGGAGGTGCGGTGGGCCACGCCGAAGGCCGCGGCGGCGCGCGCGTCCACCCCGTCGGGGATGCGGGTGAGCGACGCCGCGGACACGACGACCTCGTCGGCGAACGCGTCGGTCATGCCGATGCCCGACACCCGGTCGCCGGGTGACCAGCCCTCGACGCCCTCACCGACCTCGGCCACCACACCCGCGTACTCGCTGCCCG
>BTUT01000596.1:466-2083 GCA_045862935.1 Acidimicrobiia bacterium | reverse complement strand
GCCGCGGCGAGCATCTGCTCCTTGCTCTTGACCTTGTCGACGCCGAACGCCTCCTGCTCCATGGGCGTCGAGCGCCCGATCCCCCACTCGACACGACCGCCCGAGAGGATGTCCACGGTGGCGACCTTCTCGGCCACCCGGGCCGGGTGGATGAAGCCGTGGGGCAACAAGGTCACCCCGAAGCCGAGGCGCAGGTTCTTCGTCACCTGGCTCAGCGCGCCGAGGACGGCCTCGGACGACGGGCAGTGCGAGCGGTTCTCACGGAAGTGGTGCTCGACGAACCACACGGTGTTGAAGCCGAGTTTGTCGGCCGCGATCACCTGCTCGATCGTGTTCGCATAGGCCTCCTGCTCGGCCTCGCGCTGGGCGTACGGGTGCGGCTTGTCAGCCCACGGGTACGGGACGTCGATCTCGTAGAGCAGGTCGAGCTTCACGGCTGGTCGGTCCCCCTTCGCCTGGCGCGCCAGGCATACGGATTCAGTGTCCTTGATCTACTGCTCCGGGGCGAGCAAACGAGTCAGAGGCGCAGATGAGCATCCATCAACGCCTGGGAGCAGTGGTGTCCCTGTAGTTCAGTATACTAGTCTTGTCCGTGGTCTTCCACCCGCTGGCGGGCGCGCGAGCCCCGCAGAGGGAGCCGCCTGATCGTGATGGCCGACCCGCTCCAGATCGCCCGCCGGATCGCCGACGAGCGGCTCGCGCCGCTCGCGGCGGCGGTGGACCGGGACCAGCGGTTCTCCGAGGACCTGTGGCGGGAGGTCTTCGACTTCGGTCTCCCCGGGATCCCCTTCCCCTCCGAGCTCGGGGGCGGCGGGGGATCCTTCCGGGAGTACTGCGACGTGATCGAGGCCTTCGCGCGGCGGGCGGCGATCACGACCACGTACCACGCCCCCGCGGTCCTGGTCGCGACCGCGCTCGCCGACTTCTCTCCCGCCCTGGCCGACGGGCTCGTCACCCCGATCCTCACCGGCTCACGGCGTGTCTGCTGGGCGTTCACCGAGCCCCAGACGGGATCGGACCCCCGCCAGATCGCCACCCGAGTGCGGCGCGCCGGCGACGAGTGGGTGCTCGACGGGGAGAAGGCGTTCATCACCCTCGCGTCACTCGCGGACCACGCGCTCGTCTTCGCGCGCGACGATCGCGACCGCCTGAACGCCGTCCTCGTCGACACCGATCAGCCCGGCTGGCAGGCCGCCGAGCCCCTCGAGTTCATGGCCTTCGGCGGCGGCGCCACCGGGTCGGTGTTCCTCGACGGCGTGACCGCGCCGCTCGATCGCCTCATCGGCGACCCGGGCCAAGGGTTCGAGATCATGTTGCGGGGTGAGGCCGCGGGCAAGATCCGCGCGTCGGCGACGTGCGTCGGGATCGCGCAACGCGCCCTGGAGCTCGCCGTGCAGTACGCGCGCGAACGCGAGCACCGCGGTGAGCCGATCGGCACGAAGTTCCAGACGATCCAGTGGCTCCTCGGAGAGATCGGCGCCGCGGTCGAGGCCGCGCGCGCGCTGGCCCAGGAGGCGGCCCGCACGCCCCACAACCCATTGGACGTCCCCCCCCACAGCCCGGGCGCGCGCCACCGAGGCGCGCCATGCGACCGATCGAAGGAGCGGCTGGCCCCCC
>BTUT01000596.1:0-456 GCA_045862935.1 Acidimicrobiia bacterium | reverse complement strand
CGTGCCCGGCGCGGGGGCGGCGGCCGCGCGCGCCCTGCCCCCGGCCGCGGCCCCCCGCCACGACGACGGTGTCGACGCCCGCGCCCGCGCCGCGGCGGCGCGCATCGTCTGCGCGCGCACCGCACGCGAGGTGACGAGCAACGCGATGCAGGTGTTCGGCTCCTACGGTGTGGTGCGGGGCTCCGAGATGGAGCGGCTCTACCGTGAGGGCAAGTTCTTCGAGGTGGGCCAGGGTGTGATCGAGCTCCAGCGGCTCATCGTCGCTCGGGCGCTGATGGCTGGGGGATGATCGGTGGCGGCGTCGGGCGAGCAACCTCGTGTCGCCATCGTCACCGGAGCCGCGTCGGGCATCGGCGAGGCGGTCGCCACGACCCTCGCGAGCGCCGGCTTGACGGTCGCCGTGGCCGACATCGACGCGCGCGGGTGCGACTCGGTCGTCGACCGGGTCACGTCGCT
>BTUT01000595.1:0-2087 GCA_045862935.1 Acidimicrobiia bacterium | reverse complement strand
GGCACCGGTGAACAGCGCGGCGACGGCCTCCGCAGTCGACACGTCGAGGTGCTGGCCTCCCACCACACCGCGCCCGTAGAGCGCGCCGAGCGCCCAGGCCGCGGCGACGTAGCCGCCGAAGAAGTCGGTCGAGAACGTGCCGTGCTCCAGCGGCGCCCGATCGCGGTGTCCGCAGTAGCGGCTGCCGGTCGCGGTGAAGTGGTACGCGTTGAGGTCGTACGCGTGCCAGTCGGCACACGGCCCGGTCTGCCCGAACGGCGTGATCGACACCATCACGAGGTTCGGGGAGGCGGCGGCGAGGGATGCGTAGTCGAGACCCCACGCGCGCATGTCGCGCGGTCGCTGGTTCTCGACGAACACGTCGGCCCGCGCGAGCAGCGAGCGGATCGCGTCCTGCCCGTCGGGCGTGGTCACGTCCACCAGCACGCTGCGCTTGCCGGTGTTGAGGAAGAAGAAGAGACCTGACGACTCCGGGTCGGGGACGTCTCCGGGGAACGGGCCCCACGCGCGCGCCGGGTCGCCGTCGGGCGCCCGCTCGACCTTCACGACGTCGGCGCCGTAGTCGGCGAGGAGCCGGGCGCAGAACGGCGCCGACACCGCGTCGCCGAGCTCCACCACCGTGAGACCGGACAGCACGCCGCTCATCCGCGGCACTCCGCGACCAGGCGCTCGAGCGCGGCGTCGTCGGCGGGCGGGCCGACGGGGAGACCGATCTCACGCGCCAGCCCGCCGTAGCGCTCGTGCAGCACCGCGGGCAGCTCCTCGTAGGTACCCGTGGGGACGAACACGGCGAGCATCTCGTCGGTGATCTCCGGTGCGAGCTCCGACCAGCGGCCCTCGCGGATCATGCGTCGCAGCCGCTCCCCCACCTCGCGCCAGCCGTACAGGTCGAGGCTGTGCATGTACTCGCGCGTCGAGCAGAGGATCGCGAGCAGGCCACGCGCCGACTCGCGACTGCGCGCCACGGCCTCCGCGTCACGACCGGTGGCGCACATCGCGTTCACGATGATCGCGACCTCGCTCGGGTCGCGGCCTCGCCGGACCGCTCCGCGCGCGAGGTTGGGCAGCGTGATCTCGCGCAGGAATCGCGGGTCGCTGTTGGTGGGGTGGGTGTTGATCGCGTCGGCGAGCTCGCCGGCCACCGCGGTCATGTGCGGGCCGATGCCGGCGATCACGACGCGGGGGGTGGGATGCGCGAGCCGAGGTGGCTTCATGTAGTCCTGCATGCGCGTGAAGCGGTAGTGCTAGCCCTCGTAGTGCAGCGGTGTGCCGTGCTGCCAGCAGTCGAAGATCGCGCGCAGCGCTTCGACGTACTCGCGCATGCGGGGCGCCGGCGCGGTCCAGGGCATCGAGTAGCGGTCAACGATGATCGGACGGACCAGCGGCCCGAGCCCCAGCTCGAAGCGTCCGCCCGAGAGCGCTTGGAGATCCCACGCCGCGATCGCGGTGGTGTAGGGGCTGCGGGCGAACGCGACGAGCCCGCTCGTGCGCACCGCCACCCGGCTCGTGGCGGTGGCCACTGCGGCGGCCGTCATCGGTCCGTCGTGGATCGCGTCGGCGACGGCGATGCCGTCGAAGCCCAGCCGCTCGGCGCGCGCGGCGAACGGGGCGACGTCGGCGAGGGGCATCGACAGGTCGACCGACGCCCAGACCTTGTCGAAGACCGGGCTCACGGCGACCCCGCGCGCGTCCTCATGCGTCGTCGGGAAGCTCGTAGAGCGTTCGCACGGCCTGGCTCATCAGGTTCACCACCTCCGCACGCGGGAGCGCGCGCAGGAACTCGTACGCGCCGCGGTTGCCCTCGCCCGCGATCCACGTCGGCCCGTGGGCGAGGTTGGTGAGGCCCTCGCGCGCCACCTCGTCGGGATCCATCCCCGGGAACTCCTCCGTCCCGATGTGTGCGCCGCTGCGCGCCATCGCCGGCGTCCGTGTCGCGCCCGCGACCAGCGCGAGCACGTCGACGCCCTGGGGAGCGAGCTCGGCCCACAGCCCCTCGGCCAGCACCAGGTCGAACGCCTTGGTCGCCGAGTAGGTCGCGGTGCGCGCCGCGCCGCACACCGCTGCCATCGACGTGAGGAAGATCATCC
>BTUT01000594.1:0-2088 GCA_045862935.1 Acidimicrobiia bacterium | reverse complement strand
CCGCCGCTTCGACACCGTGATCTTCGACTTCTACGGCACGCTCGGCCACGCCACCCGGTGGCTCTCGCTCGACACGGTGCTCGCCGAGCACGGCTACGAGCTCCCGGAAGACGTGCGGCGACGGTGGTGGTTCGAGAGCGAGCAGGACGGCATGACCCACGTCGAGCACTCGGCCGACGAGCACGCGTACGCGCGCTGGCAACGCGACCGGCTGCTCGGGATGCTCGCCGAGTGCGACGTGCACCCCGGTGAGCACGAGGTGATCGTCGACGAGCTGCGCAACGGGCGGTCGGCGCGCGTCCTCGAGGCGTATCCCGAGGCTCCCGAGGTGCTCGCGACGCTCCGGGATCGCGGGGTCCGCCTCGCGGTCTGCTCCAACTGGGACTGGGATCTCACCGAGGCGATCACCGAGGTGGGGCTCTCGGGTGCGACCGATGTGCTGGTGTCGTCGGCCTGGGCCGGTGCACGCAAGCCCCACCCGCTGATCTTCGAGCACACCCTGGCCAAGGCCGGTGCCGACCCGGAGCGCACCCTCTTCGTGGGTGACACCTGGGGGCCCGACGTCGTGGGCCCGCGCGCCGTCGGGATGACGCCCGTGTACCTCCTGCGGGTCGACCACTGGCCCGACCCCACCGCACCCGAGGAGCCGGCGGCCGAGGCGCGCTGCGCGAGCGACCTCACCGCCATCCTGGAGCTGACATGACCACCACGCCGACCCCCACACCGACCCCCGCGACCTCCCCCGCGCCTGCACCCGGGATCGACGCGGTGCACCCCGGCTCCTCGACGTTCGATGCCGCAGGCGTCGTGACCGCGTTGCGCGCCACGTTCGAGACCGGCCGGACGCGGCCCCTCGCCTGGCGCCGCGAGCAGCTCGAGGCCGTGCGCTCGCTCCTCGTCGAGCGCGAGGCCGAGCTGCTCGACGCCCTCGCCCTCGATCTCGCCAAGGGACCCACCGAGGCCTACGCCACCGACATCGGGTTCACGAGATCGGAGGCCGACTACGCCCTCGACCATCTCGATCGCTGGATGAAGCCGCAGAGGATCAAGGTCCCGCTCGGCGCACAGCCCGGGCGCGCGTGGATCCAGCGTGATCCCCTCGGCGTGGTGCTCGTGATCGCTCCGTGGAACTATCCCGTGCAGCTCGCGCTGGGACCCCTGATCGGCGCGCTCACCGCGGGCAACTGCGCGGTGGTGAAGCCCTCGGAGCTCGCGCCGGCCACGTCGGCCGCGCTCGCCCGGTGGCTCCCGGTGTACGTCGACCCCGGCGCCGTCTCCGTCGTCGAGGGCGGCGTCGAGGAGACCCAGGCCCTGCTCGCCCAGCGCTGGGACCACATCTTCTTCACCGGCAACGGGCGCGTCGGACGGATCGTGATGGCCGCGGCGGCCGCGCACCTCACGCCCGTGACCCTCGAGCTCGGCGGGAAGAGCCCTGCGGTCGTCGACCGGTCCGCCAACCTCCAGGTGGCGGCACGGCGCATCGCCTGGGGCAAGTACCTCAACGCCGGCCAGACCTGCATCGCGCCCGACTACGTGCTGTGTCACGAGGCCGTGGTCGACGAGCTCACCGACCGGATCCGCGACGCGGTGCGCACGTTCTACGGGTCCGACCCGCGCCGGAGCCCGGACTACGCGCGCATCGTCGACGAACGGCACCACCGCCGGCTCGTGGGCTACCTCGGTGACGGCCACGTCGCGTTCGGTGGCGAAGCCGACGCCGCGACGCGCTACCTCGCTCCGACGGCACTGCGCGGTGTCGCCGACGACGCACCGAGCATGACGGAGGAGATCTTCGGACCGGTGCTCCCGATCCGCGCGGTGGCCGACTGCGACGAAGCGGTGCAGTTCGTGACCGCCCGCGACAAGCCGCTGGCGCTCTACGTGTTCGCCGACAACGACGTCGTCGCGCGCGATGTGGTCGAGCGCACGGCTTCGGGCTCGGTGGGCGTCAACACGGCGCTCTACCAGGTGACGCTGCCGGAGCTGCCGTTCGGCGGTGTCGGCGAGTCCGGCTTCGGCGCCTACCACGGGCGACGCTCGTTCGAGGCGTTCAGCCACGCCAAGGGCGTCCTGCGCAAGTCGGTGCGG
>BTUT01000593.1:0-2089 GCA_045862935.1 Acidimicrobiia bacterium | reverse complement strand
GGCGCGGTCGACGAGCTCGGCCAGACCATCGTGATGGTCTCCCACGACCCGGTCGCCGCGGCCTACGCGGACCGGGTCGTGTTCCTCGCCGACGGGCTCATCTGCGGTGACCTCACCGATCCCACGGTCGACTCCGTCATCGACCGCATGAAGTCGCTCGGCGACTGACGCCGACCGAGGGGCCGATCACCGTGTGGCGCGCCACGATCCGCGGGCTCATCGCCAAGAAGTTCCGCCTCGTCCTCACGTCGATCGCCATCGTGCTCGGCGTGGCGTTCATGGCGGGCACCTTCGTGCTCACCGACACGCTCGGGAACGTGTTCGACCAGCTGTTCGCCAACACGACCAAGGGCGTCGACACCGTGGTGCGGGCGAGGGAGCCGTTCGAGTCGGCGATCCAGCAGGGCGGTGGCGAGCAGACGCGCCCGCCGGTGCCCGCGTCGCTCGTCGACGTCGTGCGCGACGTGCGGGGGGTCGACCAGGCACAGGGCAACCTCCTCGGGTACGCGCTCGTCACGGGTCGCGACGGCGAGGCGATCATCAACAGCGGCGCGCCGACCCTCGGCCTGCCGTGGCACCCGGAGCGGAGCTCGGTCAACCAGTCGAGCGAGCTCGTGCGAGGCCGCCAGCCGCGCGCGCCCGACGAGGTGGCGCTCGACCAGAAGACCTTCGAGGAGGGTGGCTTCGAGCTCGGTGACCGGGCACGGATCTCGTTCCTCACGGTCGAGCCGCGGCGCTTCGAGATCGTGGGGGTGTTCCTCTTCGGCGGTGAGAAGGACGCGCTCGCGGGCGCGACGCTCACCGCGTTCGCGCCCGAGACCGCACAGGAGGTGATGAACCGCGTCGACCAGTGGGACATCGTCGAGGTGCGCGCGGATCCGGGTGTGACGCAGGTGGAGATGCGTGACCGGATCCGCGCGACGCTGAAGGACGAGGGGCTCTCGGCCGATTACGAGGCCATCACCGGCGACCAGCTCGCGCAGGAGCAGTCCGACGCGATCCAGGAGAACCTGTCGTTCTTCAACACGTTCCTGCTCGTGTTCGCGCTCATCGCACTGTTCGTGGGCGCGTTCGTCATCTACAACACGTTCTCGATCACCGTCGCGCAGCGCATCCGCGAGCTCGGGCTGTTCCGGGCGCTCGGCGCGAGCGGACGTCAGGTCGTGGGCTCGGTGGTCCTCGAGGCGCTCGTGGTCGGCGCGCTCTCGTCGATCGTGGGGATCGTCCTCGGCGTGCTCATCGTGGTGCCGCTCCAGGCGCTGCTCGCCGGGTTCGGGATCGACCTCCCCCAGGGCTCGCTGCAGATCCTCCCCCGCACGATCGTCGTGTCGTTCCTCGTCGGGACCGGCGTGACGCTGGTCGCCGCGCTGGCCCCCGCCCGGCGCGCCGCGAAGGTGCCGCCGATCGCGGCCCTCCGGGACCAGGCGCTCGAGGGCCCGGCCGGTCGGCACCGCTACGCCTGGGGCGCCGCGTTCCTCATCGGCGGGGTGCTCGCGCTCCTCTACGGGCTCTTCGGCGACCTGTCGGGTGGGCGGGCCGCGGCGTTCGTGGGTGTGGCCGCGCTGCTCGTGTTCGTGGGGGTGGCGATGCTCAGCCCGCTCGTGGCTCCGGTCGCGGCCCGCGCGCTCACGTGGCCGGCGAAGCGGACCAACCGCATCACCGGGTTGCTCGCCCGGGAGAACGCGCAGCGGAACCCGCGCCGCACCGCGGCCACCGCCGCCGCGCTCATGATCGGCCTCGCGCTCGTGAGCGCGATCGCGATCATGTCGCAGTCGTTCAAGTCGACGTTCCGCAACGCCATCGAGGACCAGACCACCGCGGACTTCATCCTCTCGCCCTCGGGGTTCGCGCCGTTCTCGCCCGAGGCCGCGCAGGCGGTGCGCGACGAGCTCCCCGGCTCGACGGTCGTGGAGTACCGCGCCGCCACGATCGAGCTCGACGGCAAGGCCGTCGAGGTCCTCGGCGCGTCGCCGGACTTCCCGGAGATGACCGACGCCGGTCTGGTCGACGGCGCACGGCTCGGTGCCTTCGCGCGCGGGGGCGTGCTCGTCTACGACGACGCCGCTCGGGAGCGCGGCCTGCGCGTCGG
>BTUT01000592.1:0-2101 GCA_045862935.1 Acidimicrobiia bacterium | reverse complement strand
CGACGCCGTCGGCGTCCGGGCCGAGCCCGTGATCCTCGACGCCGCGGTCGGTGAGATCCACGACCAGTACCTCGACGCGTCGCGCGCCCGGGCGACCCTCGGCTGGAAGTGCCGCTTCTCGCTGGCGGACGGGCTGCGCGAGACCGTCGCCTGGTACCGGTCCCACCTCGGGCACCCGAGCACCGCCCGGTGAGCGCCGACGCGCGCCGCGCGCAGATCCGCGCCCTCGTGCGCGAGTACTGGAGCGAGGCGTTCCCCGCGCGCGAGTTCGTACCCGGCGAGACGCCCATCCCGGTCTCGGGGAAGGTGTTCGACGCCGACGAGCTGGAGCGGCTCGTCGACGCGAGCCTCGACTTCTGGCTCACGACCGGCCGGTTCGCCGAGCAGTTCGAGTCCGACCTCGCGGTGCGCCTCGGCCTGCGGCACGCGCTCCTCTGCAACTCGGGCTCCTCGGCGAACCTGCTCGCGGTGAGCACGCTCACGTCGCCCCGCCTCGGCGACCGCGCGCTGCGCGAGGGTGACGAGGTGCTCACCGTCGCGAGCGGGTTCCCCACCACCGTGAACCCGATCGTGACGAACCGCCTCGTCCCCGTGTTCGTCGACATCGAGCTGGGCACGTACAACGCGCGGGTCGATCGCCTCGCCGAGGCCGTCACCCCACGCACGCGGGCGATCGTCATGGCCCACACGCTCGGCAATCCGTTCGACCTCGACGCCGTGACGCGGCTCGCGCGCGAGCACGACCTCTTCGTGATCGAGGACAACTGCGACGCGCTCGGCTCCACGTACCGCGACCGACCGACGGGCACGTTCGGCGACCTCGCCACGCTCAGCTTCTATCCCGCCCATCACATCACCATGGGCGAGGGTGGATGCGTGGTCACCGACCGCGGCCCGCTGGCGAAGATCGTCGAGTCGATCCGCGACTGGGGTCGCGACTGCTGGTGCGCGCCCGGCGCGGAGAACACCTGCGGACGACGCTTCGACTGGCAGCTCGGCACCCTCCCCTACGGCTACGACCACAAGTACGTGTACTCCCACATCGGCTACAACCTGAAGGCGACCGACATGCAGGCCGCGGTCGGGTGCGCGCAGCTCGAGAAGCTCGACGGGTTCGTCGCCGCCCGCAAGCACAATTGGCGGCGCCTCCGCGACGGGCTCGCGGACCTCGAGGAGCACTTCGTCCTCCCCGAGCCGACCCCAGGGTCCGACCCCGCGTGGTTCGGCTTCGTGCTCCTCGTCCGACCGGAAGCGCCCTTCTCCCGGCGTGAGCTCGTGCTGCACCTCGAGGACCGCAACATCGCGACCCGCCTGCTGTTCGGCGGCAACCTCACCCGTCAGCCCGCCTACCAGGACGTCGAGCACCGGGTCGTCGGCGACCTGACCAACGGCGACCTCGTCACCGAGGGAGCCCTGTGGCTCGGCGTGTTCCCCGGGATCGAGGACGCCATGATCGACTTCATGGTCGAGTCGGTGCGCGAGTTCGTCAGCGCGCGCGCCCCGGTGTGACGGTCGACGGACGCGCCGGGACCGGGCAGCACGAGGAGCGGACGTGGAGGCAGTCGACTCGGGCATCCCGGGATGCGTGACGATCCGGTTCCCCCGCTTCGCCGACGAGCGCGGCATGCTGGCCAAGGTCTTCCAGAGCAGCGGGTTCCTCGGGGTCGGGGTCGACCTGCGCGTCGACGAGGTGTTCGTGAGCCGGTCCGGGCGCGGCGTGGCGCGCGGGCTGCACTTCCAGATCCCACCGCGCGCGGTGGTGAAGGTGGTCGCGTGCCTCGACGGCGCGATCCTCGACGCGGTGGTCGACCTGCGCCGAGGCTCGCCCACCTTCGGTGAGCACCGACTGTTCGAGCTCTCGGGAGAGGGCGACCGGGCGGTGGTGGTGCCCGAGGGCTGCGCGCACGGGTTCCTGGCGCTCGGCGACGGCGCGCTCGTCGCGTACCTCCAACAGGGCGAGTTCGACGCCGCGCACGACGCAGGCATCCACCTCGCCTCCGCCGGGATCGCCTGGCCCGACCCGGATCCGGTGCTCTCGGCGCGCGACCGCTCGCTGCCCGCGCTCGCCGACTTCGACTCCCCGTTCGTCCTCGCGTCGCCG
>BTUT01000591.1:0-2108 GCA_045862935.1 Acidimicrobiia bacterium | reverse complement strand
GGCCCGGTCCGCGCACCTGCGGGCAGGGTAGCCGGAGCACGGCCCGATCGGTACCAGGGTGTCGGGGGCCGGGGCTCGGCTCGGCTCGACGGTGGGCCCGGGGGGACGGGCGGAACCAACGCGCGTCGTGCCGTAGGGTGCGTCGTGGCCCGCGTCCTCGTCACCCGCCGACTCCCCGAAGGGGGCCTCGACCCGCTGCTCGCCGTCGGGCACGAGGTGGTCGGGCGCGCCGACGACACTCCCTACACCCCCGAGGAGCTCCGCCGGGAGGTGGGTGGGGTGGACGCCGTGGTCTGCCTCCTCACCGACCGGATCGACGCGGGCGTCCTCGACGCGGGGGGTGGGCGGCTGCGGGTGGTCGCGAACGTGGCCGTGGGCTACGACAACGTCGACGTCGCGGCGGCCGCGGCCCGGGGGATCGCCGTGTGCAACACCCCCGGCGTCCTCGACGAGACCACCGCCGACCTCGCGTTCGGGCTGATGCTGGGCGCCGCACGACTCGTGTCGGACGCGGAGCGGGACCTCCGGGCCGGGGCGTGGGACGGCTGGGAGATCACCGAGTACCTCGGGGTCGACGTGCACGGCGCGTGCCTCGGGGTGGTGGGGTTCGGGCGGATCGGGCGGGCCGTGGCCCGGCGGGCGGAGGGGTTCGGGATGGAGGTGCTCCACCACACCCGCCACGACACCGGGATCCCGGGCTGGACCGCCGACCTCGACGTGCTGCTCGCGACCGCGGACTTCGTGAGCCTCCACACACCGCTCACCGACGAGACCCGCCATCTCATCGACGGGCGGCGACTCGGCCTGATGAAGCCCACCGCCGTGCTGGTGAACACCGCGCGCGGCCCGGTGGTCGACGAGGCCGCGCTCGCGGAGGCGCTCCACACCGGAGCGCTGTTCGCCGCGGGGATCGACGTCTACGAGCGCGAGCCCGCGGTGCACCCCCGCCTGCTCGATGCCCCGCGGGCCATGCTCGTCCCGCACCTGGGATCGGCGTCGCGCGCCACGCGGGTGCGGATGGCCCACCTCGCCTGCGAGGGGGTGCTCGCCGTGCTCGCGGGCGACGACCCGCCCAACCTCGTCCGTCCTTGAGCGCGGGCGGAGCGGGGACGCACCGACCGACTGTGCGTCCGTCACCCCTCGCGGAGCGAGGGTGAGGGGCGCATCATGGGTTGGCGGAGGGAGAGGGATTTGAACCCTCGAGGAGGTTCAACACCCCCTACTCGCTTAGCAGGCGAGCACCTTCGGCCACTCGGTCATCCCTCCGTGGGGGCGCGAGTGTAGGCCGGGGTCGGCGGCGTCGCGGAAAGCGGATAGCGCACGGGCGGACGATCGCGTAAGAAGGGCGCATGCCCTCGTCCTCCCCTCCCGCCGGCTCGGCGGTCGCCGACGCGTGCCGCTACCTCGAGACCCGCATCGACGCCGGCACGGACGGACCGGTCGCACTGGCCGAGGTGGCCGGAGCGGTCGGCCGGTCACCCGACGCGCTGCGCCGGGCGTTCGTGCGCACGCTCGGCGTGACCCCCCGGCAGTACGCCGACAGCCTCCGGCGCGAGCGGCTCCGGGGCGAGCTGCGCAACGGCACCGACGTGAGCGGCGCGCTGTACGCCGCCGGCTACGGGTCGTCGAGCCGGCTCTACGAGACGGCCCACAGCCACCTCGGCATGACCCCGGCGTCGTACCGGGCGGGGGGCGCGGGCGCCACGATCACCTGGACGGTCGCCCCGTCCGACCTCGGGCCGGTGCTCGTGGCCGCCACCGAGCGGGGGCTCTGCTACGTCCGGCTCGGCGGCAGCCCCGACGAGCTCGAGGCGCACCTGCGCCGCGAGTTCCCCGCCGCCACCCTCACCCGCGACGACACGGCGTTGGGGACGATCGTCGAGGCGGTGCTCGCCCGCATCGCCGGCGATCCCGCCCCGCCCGACATCCCGCTCGACATCACCGGCACCGCGTTCCAGCGCCGGGTCTGGGAGGCGCTGCGGCACATCCCCTACGGCGAGGTGCGCACCTACGGCGAGGTCGCCGAGGCCATCGGCACCCCGCGGGCGGTGCGGGCCGTGGGGACGGCGTGCGGCGCGAACCCGGTCGGCCTCGTGATCCCCTGCCAC